>JAQCGA010000338.1 GCA_027619145.1 bacterium
AAAGGGGAACGCCGGTGCGGATCCGGGCGACGTCCACGATGGTGGGTGGGAGCCGGTAGATGGCCGGGCTGTCGTCGATGGGGGGTTGTGTGCCAAGAGGTGTCGCGATGTTTGCAAACATGCGCAGGCCCCGGCCGTAGGCGCTGTTTTTGTAGAGGTCGATGTGAGGGCGGACGATTTCGGGAAGTTCCCAGAGGTTTTCGTGCACGGGTTTTGAGGCGTAGATGGGGGCTTCTTTGGGCGAGCCGTCCGGGTGGTACTGGCTTTCGATGACGGAGTGGAAGTACCGAAGGCCTTCTTTTAGTTCACGATCATCGTTGTAGAAAATACCGATGGCTGCACGGGCGGTTGCGCCGGGACCGGTTTTGTTGTCTATGCGTTGAGAGAGGGCTTTGACATCCAGGTATTGTTCCAGGAGAAAGTTCTGTTCGATTTTGCGGCGGTGTTCGGGTGCAATGGTCGTTTTGACCAGGTCGTAGGCTTTGAAGAGGCTGACGAAGAGCTGGCCGGTGGCGCTTTTTTCCCGGGCGAGGCGGGTGCAGCCCCAGGCACCGGAGGCGACGCGGGTGGTGTATGGGGTTGTTTTGTCCTGTCCGAAGATTCCGTGACGGTTGTCCAGGATGCCAGTGTAGGAGGTGAGGAAGCCGTTCTTCTTGAAGAGGGTGGGGATTGCTTCGGTGTGTTCGGTTGCGTATCCGGGTTCGGCATCCACAACGTCCTGGATGTAGCTGTTGAGCGGGTAGCCCGGATAGACTTCGGCCAGGCGGAGGAAGATGGCTTCGACGGTTCGGGCGTATTTTTTTTTGTTGGTAAGGGCGAAGGCGAGGGCGAGGGGTTCCACCTGGCCGAGGGTCCAGTCCAGTTTGGTGGAGCGAATTTCACCGGAGATGGAGGTGTGAACGGGGAAGCCAGCATAACGGAGGGCGTGTTCCCCTGTGCGCCAGTCCGGGGCGGCGAGTTCTTCTGGGGAGAGGTAGAAGTGATATTGGAGGCCCAGGCGCGGGAGGTTGAGAACGCCTTCTTCGGGATAGTTCGCGTGTGGGTAGGTAATGCCGCAGTAGGGACAGGTGATGCGGTCCGGGTCATGGACATTCCAGGTCCAGAATCGGCTGTGTACGCTCTGGGGGGATTTTTGATTGACGCAGTTGGGGCAGAAAACGCCGGAGCAATTCCACGGGCCGAGATCTTCAATGAGGCAGGTGAAGGTTTTTGCCGGGAGAGCCGCAACGCCGTCTGCAAGGGTGAGGAGTTTTTTGAACCAGCGGGCAGTGGCGCGGTCGGTTCGGGTATTTTTTTTGAATTGGGCGATGTGTTCTTCGCGGTAGAGGAGACAGGGTTCAGGACGTCCGTTGCCCGCGCGTTGACGTTTCCAGGCTTCTCGTTTTTGGCGGATGGTTCGTTCGGCTCTGGTCGGGTACGGAACGGTTGGTCCCTCTTCCCAGGCAATGAGACGGCGAAAGTGCGCCATCTGTTTTTTGTTGAGGCTGTGGACGGGTTTGTCCGGGAGCGGTTTCAGGAGGTTGCGAAGGATGGGGTCAATGGGCATGGTGTCAAAGCAAAGGCGATCTCACGCAAAGGCGCAAAGACGCGAAGAAGGTCAAAGGCCAGGTGCTGGTTTGGGTGGTTGTGTGGTGTGTTGGGGCGGTGTGTTAGGCTGGTTCAATTCAAAGGCGATCTCACGCAAAGGCGCAAAGACGCAAAGAAGGTCAAGGGTCAGGTTCAAAGTCAAAAGCGTGAAGGGGCAAAGAAGGTCAAAAACGGTTATTCTGGAAGACGGTTGACGACGCGGGTGATGCCTTGTTTGATTTTTGATGCGCCGAAGTTAATGAGGAGGCCAAGTCGTTTGTCTGCCAGTTTCAGGTACGTCAGGAGTTGTTTCTTGTGTACCGGGGCGATGAGTTCTACGGATTTGAGTTCGAGGATGACCAGATTTTCAACGATGAGATCTGCCCGAAATCCTTCGTCGATACGTACGGATTCATACACAATTGGCAATGGAACCTGACGATGGGTCTGAAGCCCACGTTTTCCCAGTTCAAATGCCAGCACAGATTCATATACCGACTCCAGAAGCCCCGGACCCAGCGCCACATGGATTTTGAACGCCGCATCCACAATTTCCGCCGCAATCTCATTCTCCCGCATGTCCTCCCCACTTTTCTGAAGGGTGTACCCTTTGCGCCTTAGCGTCTTGGCGTGACGCGTTATGCTTTTAAGATGTAGACTTTTCCATCTTCCGAAGCAGCGGCGATTTCAGAAATCCCGTCGCCGTCGGTGTCCGCTGCGGTGAGGTCGAGGATGGAGCCGCCGGTCTGGAAGCGGGCGAGGGGGTGGCCGTTTTCATTGGCCAGAAGGTAGACCCAGCCGTCGTGTACGCCAGCGGCGACTTCGAGTTTGCCGTCTCCGTTGAAGCCTGCAACGGCAATGCAACGGATGACTTCGCCCAGATCGGTTCGCCAGAGGAGGGTTTTGCCGTCGCCTTTGAGGTTGTACACATTGAAGCTCATGGAGGAGGCAACAATTTCGTCGATGCCGTCGCCGTCCATGTCTGCCATGGCAACCTGGGTGACTTCGTCTCCGGTGTTGAACTGCCAGAGGAGTTTCCCGTCGGCTTTGAGGAGGTGGATGTGGGTGTCTGCACCGGCGAAGGCGGCTTCTTTGAGGCCGTCGCCGTCCACATCTCCTGCGGCGGCGGAGTTGGTACGGGGGCCGGTTCTGGGGTGATAGGACCAGCGGATGTCGCCGTTGCCGTCGATGCAATGCCAGCTGTGGTAGTCTGTTCCGGCGATGACTTCGTCTTTGCCGTCTCCGTCCAGGTCTGCGGCGCAGCCGGTGGAGGAGGGGCGGACGGTCATCTGGTGCCAGAGCTCTTTGCCGTTGTGCGTGAAGGCGTAGTAACGCCAGGATTCAACGGCGGCAACAACTTCGAGTTTTCCGTCTCCGTTGAGATCTCCGGTGAAGACGGAACGGACGATGGGGTCCTGGAAGTAGAAGGGGATTTTATAGGCCCACTTCTGTTTTCCTTTTGCGTTGAGGACGTACACATGAGTGTCTTCAGAACCGGCGATGACTTCGGGTTTGCCATCATTTTCCAGGTCTGCGGTGCAGACGGAGCGGATGGTGCCACCTGTTGGATATTGCCAGGCAGCCTTGCCATCTTTGAGGGCACAGATGGTTGCAGTGCGTCCACCAGCGATGACTTCGTCTTTGCCGTCTCCATCCAGATCTGTGGCGGCAAGAGAGAGGAAGGCAGATTCTGCAGAATAGGTCCAGGTGGTTTTGAGGTCCGGGATTTTTTCCTGTTCGTGCTGGATGGGTTTGGGAGAGGTGAACGTGGGGTTTGTTTTTTTGGCAGCGACCTGATGGAGGTTATGGACGACATATGGGACGAGTCTGAAGTCGTGCTGACCTTTGGGGATAGTGAACGTGAGGGTGTTTTTGGAGAATTCAGATGTAATGAGTTTGCCGTTCAATTCCACTTTCTTGTCGTTTTCAACGGAGAGGGTCAGGCGGGTGGATTTTGTGGCAATGAGGGTGCCTTCTCCGGCGATGAGGTCGTACTCGATGCCGATGGGCGACTGGCTCTCGAAGGTGGATTTTCCCCAGGCAAGTTTTGTGCTGCCCACCAGGGCGAAGCCGGTGGGGGAGATTTGGAACTGGGCGGCTGCGACGGTGGGTCCGCCGGGCAGGGACTGGGCTTTGTTCGGTTGACCGATTCCTGCAAAGAGGACTTCGTTCTCTCCGTCGATGCGAACAGTGGTGTTCGTGAGTTGTGTCATTCGGAAAGTTTGTGGGGCACAGTAGAGGAGGTTAAAGAAGGTGTACGTTTCGCGTTTTTTGAGGTGGACGTTGTCCATTTGCTGGAGGATGCGGACAACAGGCTCAGCGTGGGTGTAGTTTGCCCAGTTTTTCCCGGTGACGGGGTCGTCTTCCAGTTTAAGCCGGGGGCCGTCCAGGCCGTGAATAAAGAAGTGTTCGCCGTTTTGTTCTACGGTGATGCCGCCGTTTTTGAGCTGGACGTCTCCCAGGGTCTGCCAGACGGCGCGGAAGGAGTAGTCGGCTTTTTCCAGGGCTTCCATTTTGTCTATGACGAGGAAGAATTCGCCCCGGTTCCAGAGGATGTTGCGGTGCCAATCCACGCCGCTGTAGGAACGGAGTGTGGTTTCAGAGAAGCCTGTTTTTTTAAATGCGGCGGCACGTTCCAGTTCGGTGAAAGGAGGGATCTCTTCGGACTGGCCGTTTTTGAAGATGAGGACGCCGTTGTGGAATTTGGGGAGAGATTTGATGTAGTCGCAGTCCGCCAGCCAGATGCGGTTGTTCTGGGTGAGGCGGCAGATGGAATTTCCATCGTAGTGTTTGTGGCCGCCGTTGGAAAGGCCGTCCAGGAAGAGGTACTGGTTTTGAGAATGGAAACCGTCGCGGAAGATGACTTTGTCGAAGGTTTTTGAAAGGGGCAGGTGTTCGTCGCCGTTGTTGGATTTGTGGTAGAGGGGGTCCACCGGGAAGACCTGGGTGCCGTCCAGATTCAGGGGCTCGACGGGTTCTACTCGGCGGTTGTGTTCGTAAGCGGTGTGGCGCGGTGCCAGGGCAAGTTTTTTGTCCAGGAGCCACTGGTAACGGCCGTCTCCGGTTATGCAGATCATTGCGCGGAGGTAGGGAATTTCGCTCCAGGTTCCGAAGGGGGAAGAAGTATCGCCGTTGGGTACACCGTAGCCGATGTTGTCTGAAGTGAGGATGGCGTAGTCTCCGGCTTTTTGTGCGTTGCCTGTGTTAAAGAAGGTCATGTCTCCAGTGGAGAGGGTGTAACGCATGGTGTGGACATGGGTGCGCCACTGGTAATGGCCGCAGTCTTCGGAGGGTTTGAAGGCGCGGGTTTGTGGACCGAAGCATTTTTTTGAGAGGGCGAGCCATTCGTCGGCTTCGGGGAGGCCGTAGTATTTCTTGAAGTAGGTACCGGCGTAGAGCAGGCCGAGGGCGGCGTAGGTGGAGTGGTTGTGGCGGACGGTTTCGTGTTCCACATTGCCCACGTGAGAGACGCAGGCGGTGATGAATTCAAAGAGGATGCGTGTAATTTTGAGGCGGTCTCTGGTGGAGATGACGGGGCTTTCTTCTACGAGATCCCAGCCGGGTATGACGTACTGGAGGGCGAAGTCCGCATCGAAGCCCCAGATGCCGCCGTAGTTATCGGGGGCGGACAGGACGTGTTCGTAC
>JAQCGA010000339.1 GCA_027619145.1 bacterium
CATGAGCGGGAGCCCGGTATATATTGATGAGAAACTTATTGGAGCCGTAGCTTACAGTTTTGGAATTTTTGCCAACGAGCCCATTGCTGGTATTACACCGATTGCGGAGATGGTAGATCTTTTCAGCCGTCCGCCTGCAGTGCAGCGTGCTTCTACGGGGCGTCTGCCGAAGGCGGACCTGGGTATGCTTTCTGGTCTGGTTGGGCACGAGGTGAGTGAAATTCGGCCCATTGCAACGCCACTTGTGATGTCGGGATTTTCACCTCGGGTGATGTCGGATTTACACGAGACGTTTCGGCCGCTGGGCCTGGTGCCTGTTCAGGGAGGCGGCGGAGACGATCCGCGTTTGCCAGCCGGGCCGTTTGAGCCTGGGGCTGCGCTGGGTGTGCAGTTGATCCGGGGAGATTTTAGTGTAACAGGCATTGGTACACTGACCTACCGGGACGGCGACCGCGTTGTTGGCTTTGGCCACCCGATGCTCTTTGGCGGCAGTACAGCGATGCCGATGACAGCCGCTTATATTCACCATGTTTTTTCCAGCCAGTTCCAGTCGTTTAAATTGGGTGTGGCCACGGTTCCGATGGGCGTCATTGACCAGGACCGTGCACCGGGAATTGCGGGTACAATTGGCACGCACGCAGTGATGATGCCTACGCAGATCCAGGTGCGCTCGCCCGGCAAAGAAGAACAGTTCAAGATGGAAGTGTTGCTCAATCAAGACATTAGCCCTGCCTTGATACGCGCTGCCGTAGCCAGTGCGTTGATCTCATCGGAAAAGCTGATGGGAGAGGTTACCGTAAAGGCCCGGGTTCGCATTGAACTGGCGGGCCGACCGCCTATTGTACAGGAAAATATTTATGCCGGGAATCTGGGATTGGGGCGGGCTGTGTTGGGGATGACGACCCCTCTGGCAAAGCTGCTACAGAATCCGTTTGAGGCGGTAGAGATTCAGAACGTTGCATTCGAGTTGGATGTAGAAGAGCAGGCTCGAGCGGCAAAGATTTCGTCGGTGCGTCTGCAAAAAACGCGCTTCCAACCTGGAGATACGGCCCAGGTTACGGTACTGTTGCAACCTTATCTGGCAGCCCCTGAAACGGTGGTGGCCCAGTTGAAAATTCCGCCGCAGGCACGGGGAAACCGGTTGATGCTGGTGGTGACCAGCGCGGGGGCTTACCAGAAAATGGAGTCCAAGCGGGCGCCCGGTGCACACGCGGCTCGGAACCTGGACGATCTGGTTCGGTTGCTGCGGGTTGTGGACCGAAATGATGAATTGATTTTTAAATTGCTTTCAACAAGCCCGGGTGTCACAATTGAAGGGCGAGAGGTTTCCGCATTGCCGGCATCTGTGCTTGCTGCACTGGGAATGAGCCGCGAATCTGGTGCGATACAGCCGGTGAGTCAGACGGTTCTGGGAGAGGTTCGTGTAAAAACGAACTATGTGCTTTCTGGGAATCAGACGGTGCTTCTGAATGTGGACGGCGAGAAAGACGGTGTGGTATTTACCGGGAAGGCGGGCAATGGTGGCGAACCGAAATAGATGCGAGAAACAGGATGTCGGGCGCCTGGGGTATAAAGGTATTTTCCTGGCCTGTTTCCTGTGGGCTGGGGTTGCAGGGGCTGTGGAACCGCAGGTATGGAACACACAAATACAAGCTGAATTTGCCAGCGGAGAACTGGAACATGTTTCGTTGACGCGAGACGGGGTGGTTTTGCTTGCGCCGGAGCTGGAAGAAGTAGCAGATACAGGCGAGGCGTTTGTGTGGGCACTGGCTGAAGACCGGAACGGGCGGCTCTACGTTGCTACGGGCAACGAAGGTAAGATATTTGCCCTGGATGCCAAAGGCAAGAGTACGCTTCTTTTTGATTCGGAGGAAGTTGCCATTTTTAGTTTGGCCATTGCGCCGGACGGAGCGCTGTATGCAGGATCGTCGCCGGGTGGGTTGATCTATAAAATTGTGCCGGGCAAAGAGGCGGAGATTTTCTGTCGGACCGGTGACGAGCATGTGTGGGTACTGGTGCCAGATGGCCGAGGTGGTCTGTACGCTGCAACCGGAGGAAAATCTGGGCGTATTCTGCGTGTGTCTGGCCGGGGAGAAGTTGAGCTGGTGTACCAGAGCACGGATCACAATGTGGTGAGTTTGATCCGGGGTTCAGATGGAAGCCTGTACGCGGGCACGGACGAAAACGGGCTGGTGTACCGGGTGGATCCATCTGGCAAGGTGGCTGTTTTGTACGATGTCGCAGAAGAAGAAGTCCATGCGTTGGCTTTGGGCGCGGATGGTATGTTGTATGCTGGAGCCATGCCGGGCAACGCAAAGCAGTCTGGTGGGAAGGGGAGTGCGCCGCCTGGGCAAGGAGGGGTTCCGTCCAAGGCCGGGTCCGTGTTATATGCGATCCGGCCATCGGGCGCGGCATTGCGCCTATGGGAAACGGCCGAACCCTTGTTGCTGGCTCTGCACGTGGGCAGCACCGGAGAAATCACGGTGGTAACCGGCGATGAAGGGCGTGTCTATCGGGTTGGGAAAGATGGGTCTGCCACATTGCTTGCACGGTTGGCCGATGTGCAGCCCTGGGCGTTTTGCGCGGGTCGAAACGATGTTCTCTGGATGGGGACTGCAGGTGCAGGCAAGGTGTATCGCCTGAGAAAAATGTACGCACGTGCGGGTACGCTGACCTCTGCCGCCAAAGATTTTCGGCTGGTTTCCAGGTGGGGGAAAATGGCCTGGCGTGCCGAGGTACCGGAAGGGGCTTCCCTGGCATTTCAGACCCGGTCTGGCAATAGCGAAACGCCCGATGATACGTGGAGCGAGTGGTCGCAATCCGTACAGGAGGCCGGTCAGGTTTTGAGCCCGCCTGCTCGTTTTTTGCAGTACCGGGCAGATTTACAATCCTCAAGTGGAAAGGCCACACCCCGATTTCGTGAGATTCGCCTGGTAGGGTTACAGGAGAATATGCCGCCCATGGTTTTGTCTGTGGAGGCAAAGGCCCAGGTGGGTCAGGGAAATGGTTCTGGGCCAGGGAAAGAGCCGGGGCAGGTAAGAAAAGGGGCGGATGCCGGGCCTGGAGAATGGGAAATCACCTGGGAAGCGGGGGATGTGAACGATGATCGTTTGACCTATTCTTTGTTTTACCGAGGTGTGGGTGAAAGGAACTGGAAATTGCTGGCAGAGGATCTTACTACAACCTCCTATCGCTGGCAGATCGATTCGGCGCCTGAAGGCACGGTTCAGGTTCGGGTGGTGGCTTCTGATCGGGCAAGCAACCCCGGATCGATGGCATTGTCTGCAGAGCGCGTGAGTGTACCGTTCGATCTGGATCATACGCCGCCGGGTGTTGCGCTGGAAAGTGAAGTGAAGGGTGCGGGTACCGTAGTGGTAGAAGGGGTGGTAGAAGACCGTACCAGTGCGATTCGGGAGGCGGCTTATTCGGTAAATTCTGGAGCCTGGATGGTCTTTTTTCCAGAAGACGGAATTTTTGATTCCCACAGGGAGACGTTTCGTTTTACGCTGAATCGGCTTTCTTTGGGAGAACATACCGTGGTGGTGCGGGCTGTGGATGCACAGGGCAATGTGGGGGTTGGTAAAGTTGTTGTTGAGATGAAGTGAGTTCTACTCAAGTGACCGATGAAGCGTATATGCAACTGGCCCTGGAACTGGCCCAAAAAGGACGCAGTACCGTGCGTTCCGGGGCCATGGTTGGTGCTGTAGCGGTTCGGGGTGGGCAGATTATTGGCGAAGGATTTCACCCGGAGCCAGGCAAACCCCATGCTGAAGTTTATGCACTGGAACAGGTTGCGGACGGTACTCCGGATGTGACGCTCTATGTGACTCTTGAACCCTGCGCTCACACTGGTCGCACGCCTCCGTGCGCCGATTTTTTGATTCGTAAAAAGGTGAGCCGGGTGGTCTGTGCGATGGTGGACCCGGACGTTCGGGTTTCAGGGCAGGGCATTGGTCGGTTGCGCGAGGCTGGGATTGCTGTAGAAGTGGGGTTGTTGGAGGCCGAGGCGCGGCGTTTGAACGAAGTGTTTATCAAACACCGTACAACCGGATTGCCGTTTGTTACGCTCAAGCTGGCGCAAACACTGGACGGCTGTATTGCCACGGCGTCTGGAGATTCGAAGTGGATTACTTCGGAAGCTTCCCGGACTCGGGTACATGAAATGCGAGCTGCCGTGGGTGCGGTGCTGGTGGGGAGTGGGACGGTGCGTGCAGATGATCCGCGGCTTTCGGTAAGACTGGCTCAGGGACAGGACCCGGTGAAGATTGTGCTGGATAGCCGGCTGGAGGTTCCCACAACGGCGCAGGTCTTCCAGGGTGCTCGATTGGTTCTGGCGGCGTTGGAAGATGTGCCCGGAGCGCAACGCCAGATTGTAGAGGATGTCGGGGCCGAGGTCTGGACGTTTTCTGCACCAGGCGGTCGTCCTGCATTGCGAGATGTGCTGGCTCGGGCCGGGAAAGAAGAACTGACCCACGTGTTCATTGAAGGTGGCGGCGAAGTAGCGGCTTCTGCTTTGCGCGAGGGGCTGGGGGACCGCGTGGCGGGTTTTATAGCGCCCAAACTGGTTGGCGGTGGAATTTCTGCTGTGGGCGAGATGGGAATTTTAAAAATTGCAGATGCGGTGCAATTGGAGGATGTGCAGGTAGAGCAGATTGGAGATGACCTGCTGTACACTGCAAAAGTAAAAGCCGGCACCGGGAAAACAGAATGAGAAGTGGGGCGGAATCCGGGCATGGGTGAAGGAGAGGTGTGATGTTTACGGGGTTGATTGAAGAAATTGGATGTGTGCGGGCCATCCGGAAACGCGCAGGATACCAGCAGACCACTGTGGGTGCACAGCGTGTGTTGGAAGACGTTCGGACTGGAGATAGCATTACGCTCAATGGCGCGTGTCATACGGTGGTTGTGTTTGACAAGGATGGATTCACCGTGGAGTCTGTGGATGAAACGCTTCGACGGACGACTCTGGGGGGGCTGCGTGTGGGCAGCCCGGTGAATTTGGAACGTGCTATGAAACTGGGCGATCGTTTGGGTGGGCACCTGGTAGCAGGCCACGTAGATGGGGTGGGACGGATTTTACAGCGGCAGGAATCTGCGGATAATACTGTGTTTCAAATTGGATTGCCGGAGGAACTGGCTCCGTATGTGGCAGAAAAGGGGTCGATTACGG
>JAQCGA010000340.1 GCA_027619145.1 bacterium
GCTGGCATGCGACGTTTTTCCCGCCGTATTTTGTGGCGGGTGCCATTTATGCGGGGTTTGCAATGGTGTTGACGCTGGCCATTCCGCTGCGCCGGATTTACAGGCTGGAGGATTTTATTACACTCCGGCATTTGAATAATATGGCCAAGGTGCTGCTGGCCACGGGGTTGATTGTGGCCTATGGGTACGCTATGGAGGCGTTTTTTGCCTGGTACAGCGGGAATCCTTACGAAAAGTACATGATCCAGAACCGGATGAACGGGCCGTACGGGATGGTGTACTGGGCGTTGATTTTGTGCAATATTGCGGTGCCGCAGTTGTTGTGGCTCAAGTCTGTGCGTTCAAAGCCAATTGCTTTGTTTGGAGTGGCTATGTTTGTGAACGTGGGGATGTGGCTGGAACGTTTTGTAATTGTGGTGACGAGCCTGCATCGGGATTTTTTACCGTCCTCGTGGGATATGTATGCCGGCACGATCTGGGACTGGTCACTTTTTATCGGTACCATCGGGCTGTTCTTTATGTTGCTGTTTATTTTTATCCGCTTGATGCCGATGATTTCGATTTTCGAGATGCGGACGCTGATTCCTTCCCGGGAGAAGGACAAAAAGCAAGATGGATGAAAAACTCCCCATTTACGGCCTGATGGCCGAGTTTGAAACCCCGGATTCGCTGGTGCACGCAGCACAAGGTGCCTATGAGGCCGGGTACCGGAAGATGGATGCGTACTCTCCGATGCCCATTGAGGGGTTGGCCGAGGCAATGGAGCCCCACCACAAAGAAAAATTGCCGTTGCTGGTGCTGCTGGGTGGTCTGGCGGGTTGTCTGGGTGGGTACCTGATGCAGTACTGGATTTCTGCAATCGACTATCCTTTGAATGTGGGGGGGCGGCCGTTTCATAGCTGGCCTGCTTTTATTCCGGTAACGTTTGAATTGACTATTCTGGTGGCTGCGGCTACGGCCGTGATGGGGATGTTGGCGCTGAATGGGTTGCCTATGCCGTACCATCCTGTTTTCAATGTTCCGCAGTTCAAACTGGCGTCCAACAACCGGTTTTTCCTGTGTATCGAGTCTCTGGATGAAAAATTTGATTCGGAAGAGACCCGGAAATTTCTCGAGAGCTTGCATTCGGTAGAGGTGGTGGAAGTTGATGCCTAAAGAGACCTCGAAAAGAAAGCGATTCCTCACACTGCGTTCTGCGCTCTGGAGTGCGCTGGTGCTGATGGGAATTGGGTGCAGCGGGAATACGGGCCTGGAGCAGCTCCGGCAGGCGATGTATGATCAGCCGAAGTATGAACCGATGGAAGCCAGTTCGTTTTTTGCAGATGGGCTTTCTTCGCGGCAGCCGGTGCGGGGCACGGTTGCTCGTGGGCAGTTGCGACTGGACGCGCATTTTTATGCCGGGAAGGTGAATGGGGAACTTGCAGAGACGTTCCCTGTTGCGGTAACGCGTGAGGTGTTGGAACGAGGGCACGCGCGCTATGACATTTTTTGTTCGCCCTGTCACGATCGGGCGGGTACGGGAAACGGGATGGTGGTGCAGCGCGGGTTCAGGCAGCCTCCTTCTTTCCACATTGACCGGTTGCGAGAGGCTCCAGTAGGGCATTTCTTTGATGTGATGACGAGTGGATATGGGGCTATGTACAGCTATGCCTCGCGTATTACACCTCAAGACCGATGGGCGATTGCGGCCTATGTGCGGGCGTTACAGTTGAGTCAGAATGCAACTCTGGAAGACGTGCCTACAGGTGTACGGAAGCGGTTGGAGGCAGAGAAGAACCAGTAAGTCTCGCGCTTCGGCCGGGGCATTTCAGGTCATGTAAGAACCGACGGTGTTGAATCGGTTGTGTGCAAGGATAAAATAGATAACTCTTATGGAACAGACCCAGTCCCAACAAATTTATTTGCCGAAATTTCAGAAGCTGGCGTTGCTTGTGGGCGTTGTCGCTCTGGCCGCGTGTGCGGGTGGGGCAATGCTGGCTCCGGAGCAGTTTTATCGATCGTACCTGGTGGGCTATCTGTTCTGGGTGGGAATTGCACTGGGATGTCTGGCCCTGTTGTTTTTGCACCATCTGGTAGGTGGCGGCTGGAGTTATCTGATTCGGCGCCAGCTTGAAGCGGGTAGCCGGACGTTTCCTCTTCTGGCGGTGTTGTTTGTGCCGGTGGTATTGGGTATGCACGAATTGTACGTGTGGACACACGCAGATGTGGTTGCTGCAGACGAGGTGTTGAAGCACAAGCAGGCCTATTTGAACGAACTGTTTTTTATTGGCCGTGCGGTGGTTTATTTTTTGGTTTGGTCCCTGTTGTCGTTCTTGTTGAGCCGGTGGTCGTTGATGCAGGACCGAACAGCAGACCCGATGTTGTCGCAGCGGATGCAGAAGTTGAGCGGACCGGGTCTGCTGGTGTTTGCGCTGACGGTGACGTTTGCGTCTGTGGATTGGGTGATGTCGTTGGAGCCACACTGGTTTTCAACGATTTATGGGATGATTTTCATGATTGGTCAGGGTCTGGCTACTCTGGCATTGACGATTCTTTTTTCAATTCGACTGTCTGACCGGAAGCCGTTGTCTGAGGTGATGTCGCCCCGGTATTTGAAGGATCTGGGCACGCTGATGTTCGCATTTGTGATGCTCTGGGCGTATCTCTCTTTTTCGCAGTATTTGATTATCTGGTCCGGGAATTTGCCAGAAGAGATTCCCTGGTACATCCAGCGTGCGCAGGGAGGTTGGCAGTGGGTGGCGTTGTTGCTGCTGCTGTTGCATTTTGCACTTCCGTTTTCGCTGTTGTTGTCGCGGCACATCAAACGTCGGGCAAAGGTTCTGGGAACGATTGCCGGGTTGATGCTTGCGATGCGGTTGGTAGATCTGTTCTGGTATATTGCCCCTGCATTCGGTGGACACGGACACGGTGCCAGTGAGCTCCACGTACACTGGATGGATGTATTGGCCCCGGTTGGTATTGGGGGGATCTGGTTGTGGTTTTTCATCCGGGAGTTGAACGGGAAAGCTTTGATGCCGTTGCACGATCCGAATATGGAAGAGACGTTTGCGGGTGCAGAGGGACATTGAGGATTTTTTGAAAGCGAAAAACGATGGATGAACAACATCAAAATAGCAAACGTGCGTACGAGGTTTCCGACGCGAAGATTGGGATTCCAGTCATCTCGGGCATTGTGTTGCTTGTGCTGGTGGTCGTTTTTGTTGCGTTGATGGCCGGGATGTTCGATCTGCTGGCTTATTTTCACGCACAGCAAGATACAACACCCCCACCGATGGCGGAGTTCCGCCCTTCTCCGCCTGGACCTCGTTTGCAGATAGACCCTCCGCAGGCTTTGAAAACAATGCGGAAAACCGAAACGGAATTGCTGACGGAGTACGGATGGGCGGACCGGGAGAATAATAAGGTACGTATTCCCCTGGAGAACGCGATAGATTTGCTCGCAGCGCGTGGGTTGCCAACCCGAAAAGAGGCTTTGAAGTGAGACGGATTGTGGTTTTTATCTGGATGCTCGGTCTGCTTCTGTGGATGCCGGAGTGGGCTGCGGCACAGTCGCAAAGCGGCCTGCCGACCGTGTTGCAGGAAGTGGGTATTGATCAGCGGTTGGGCGATTCTATTTCGCTGGATCTGATGTTCCAAGATGAAACGGGTGCACAGGTCCGACTGGGCGATTATTTTGGTGAGCGGCCGGTGGTTCTGGCTCTGGTATATTACGAGTGCCCGATGCTCTGTACACAGGTGCTCAACGGGTTGCTGTCCAGTATCCGGACGCTGAGTTTTTCTGCAGGGGAAGAGTTCGAGGTGGTGACGGTGAGTTTTGACCCGGCGGATACGCCCGAACTGGCTGCGGCCAAAAAAGCGGAGTATATCAAGCAATACGGACGCGAAGGTGCCGCTGCAGGCTGGCATTTTCTGACGGGGGATCCGGCTTCGATTGATGCGTTGACGGAGGCTGTGGGGTTCCGGTACGTGGCAGATCCGGCTTCCGGACAGTTTGCCCACGCAAGTGCGATTATGGTGCTTACACCGGAAGGCGAGCTGGCGAGGTATTTTTATGGTATTGAGTACCCTCCCCGAGATTTGCGGCTGGGGTTGATTGAAGCATCCAAAGGTGAGATTGGGTTGCCCGTGCTAGATGCCGTGTTGCTTTATTGCTTTCATTACGATCCCATTACCGGAAAATATGGGATGGTGATCATGAATGTGTTGCGGCTGGCAGGCGTGGCTACGGTGTTGGTGCTGGGGACGTTTATGGTTGTGATGTTGAGGCGAGATCGGAAAAAGCAGGCTGCTGTGTACGGTCATGAGGTGCTGAATTGATCTCTGGAGAGATGCTATGATTTTGGCCGAGATGACATCGCCGGAAATAGATGCACTGCCCCGGGATATTGTGGTTCTTATTCCGGTGGCGTCTTGTGAGCAACACAGCTACCATTTGCCGGTGTTTACGGATAGTCTTATTGGCGAGGCGGTGGCCAGGCGGGTGCATGACCGTTGCCCGGAGGACGTGCTGGTATTGCCAGTGCAATGGGTGGGATACTCTCAGCACCACATCCGGTATCCGGGTACGGTAAGTGCAATTTCTGAGACGCATCTGTTGCTGATGATGGATATTGTGGCGTCTATGGTGGGGTACGGGTTCAGGAAAATTTTAATCCAGAACAGCCATGGGGGCAACGGGGCCAATATTTCTGTGCTGTTGCAGCGGCTGATGGAGCGTTATGGAGATGCAAAGGTGGAGTTTTATTCCCGCTGGGCGTGGGGTGATGGGAAGGCACTGAATGAGATTCGGGAGCTGGGTTCTGCGGGTTCCGGCCATGCAGGAGAAACGGAAACGTCGATGATGCTGGCGATTCGGCCAGAGTTGGTGCGGATGGATCGACTGGATGCGGATGGCGAGCGTGAAGGAATGCGCGTGCCGGGTGTGGCTTCGTATCATCGGTTTGACCAGCGCACGCAGCATGGGGGTGTGGGAGATCCGCGGCCGGCAACGGCAGAAAAAGGTGAACGTTTGCTGGATGTTTCGGCAGATGAGATTGCCGAGCACGTAAAAGCGATTCGGGCACTGGAGCCGTTCGGTTCTAGCGGCTGATGTTGAAATTTGGGGCTTGATTTATACGGGTTGTGTGGGGAGGCGGTAAAATGGGGCGAGGTGAAATCTC
>JAQCGA010000341.1 GCA_027619145.1 bacterium
TCGGCTTGAATTGATAAAAATCAAATACTTATGGAGGTTTGGATTCATCTAGAAGGATTCATATTTGTTTTTTTACGTAATTTCCGTTAAATTATTGTCAATATTTCCGGAAAATACTGTAGGAGTTTTGGATGTCGCTCGACCGGATTAAGGCATTGGTAGACCACAGCAATTATAACTATTCCCAAAAGGTCCGAGATCTGATCGACGAAGGATACTTCGATGAAGAGGATATCGAGTGTTGTATTCTTACTGCGCGTGGTGTTCAAAAGAAGGAAAAGGATGAAATGAACCAGGCCGTAGATGGGTATAAATACACGGTCATTGGCCGCGATACCCGAGGAAGGCCCTTCTACACCTGTGGGAAGATAATCGAGGGAGTATCCGGAGCGCTTTATTATTACATCACCGCTCACGAGGCTGATGCGTAGCAAAGGGAGCACGCAATGTTAATGGAGAAGGATGAGACGACATTTGGACATGGGTGTCCCGAGTGTGGTATTGGCACAGTTCAACCCACAAAAATCCAGAATTTCAAGACGAGAATCAGAGGGGATCGGTTCACTGTTTCCGAGGCTCTTATTGGAGTGTGTGACCAGTGCGACGCCCACCATTTCAGCAGTATAGAGACCAGGCGTTGGAGGCAAATGTACGAAGATCGTATCAAGGAGTTGGGCTCGTTTCTATCACCAGAAGAGATCCGTGTCTTGAGAGAGAAGCTGGGGTTGAGCAGAGATGAACTCGCCAGACTGATTGGATGCACAAGGCAATCGATTCGTACCTGGGAAGATCCTGGGAGAGAGAAAGTCCCTTCAAGGATGGCTGATTTGTTAATGAAGCTTGTCGGCGAATCATACAAGGAGACAGAGGTCGATGTGATTTCTTTCTTGTTGCAGCAAGCCAGTGCGATTTCAGAACCCATTCAAGTTCGCAGATCTCTCTCTGAAGTAGATTCCAGCCTGCACCAAACCTCTGTCGGTCTAAACCGGCGGTGATCTGACTCAATCATACGAACGCTGGAAATGTTGAACACAAGAATGCCGCCAGAATGAATTCCTGGCGGCATTCTTGTATCTTGTTCAGTGTTGATCCTTCGTTTTGAATCTTGAGGCGTTTGTTCTATTCCTCGATACAAACGATTTCAGCCCGGTCTCCAACGCCGTATTGCCAGATGGAGACGACCTGGTCTTTCAAGGTGCGTTCGAGTTCACTTGCCAGGATGTTGTCCTGGAGGAAGACGCTGTTGGGTTGTGAGGATCGGTGTTGAGCCGCACCGCGAAGTTGAAGGGCTGTTTTGCCTTCGCCGAGCCATGCGCCTGCAAATGAATTGGGTCCGGGGGCCAGGTCTTTGTCTTTGGTGAGGGGCGAGTTCATGGCAAAGGTGAGGTGGGCGTCCAGGCTGATGCGGCCATCTTCGATGGCAGAGACAGGGCCGCGCGCCATGAGGGCAGTTCCATCCAGTGTGATCCAGGTAAGGCCGTTTTCGTGCTGTGTACCGGTGATGCGGTAGAGCGCGGAGCGGCCTTTGTTGTAGATGCGGATTGCGTGGCCGGGTTCGAGGTTGGCGTTGTTTTTTATTGCGAGGGCGATGCGGTTGTTGTCGTAATCGACGGCTTCGATGGCGGCCTGGATATATCCGGGGCCTTTGTCCGGTGCCCAGTGGCCAATGGAGACGTTGCGGTCCGGCGTCTGTACGCGGAGGCCGAGAGGACGGTGTTCTGTGGCCGGGCCGGATGTGAGGGGGATGTTCAGGTCGATGTGGTCTGTGCCGTCTGCGCGGGTGATTTCGAGCTGAAGCGGGTCTGTGGAGACGAGACGGATGTTCTGGATGACCGGGGTGTTCTGGTAGGTTTCCAGGACGGTGAGGAAAAGAGAGGGCTCACCGTTTTTGCTCTGGTGACGGGCAAGGATGTAGGGGAGGTGTTCGTCTTCGGGCCAGACGGGAGAACGGCCCTGGCCGGAGAGGATTTCCAGGGGAGAGCCAACCGGGACGATGTGCAGGCGGACGGCGTCCCCTTCGGGCAAGCCGGTTTGCCAGGTCCAGGTAGCGGGATGGTCCAGGGGTGCGGTCTGGATGCTGGTGAGGAAGGCGGGGAAGTCGTCGCGTTTTCGGTTCCAGCGGTCGGTCCAGGTGGTGAAGGGTTCGACATTGGGTCCGGCGAGCGTGCCGGTTTTTTGCACGGTCCATTCCAGGTCCGGGTGCTGGACGTCTGAGAGGAGGGCGTGCCAGCTCTGGTCGTGCTGGGAACCGCCGTTTACGGCGAAGAGATCAATGGCGTAGAAGCGTTGTGGGTCTACGTCAACAAGGATGGTGGTGCGTTCGTAGAGGTCTGTGTGGGGCGCGTCTGAAGATGCGGGTTTGTAGCGACCTTCCGGATAAGGATTGTGGGCGGCGGTGATGACGTGGACGCCGTTGACGCTGGCGAAAAGACGGGCCTGTCCGCCAATGTCCTGGGCGGGCTGGGTTTCATCCACGGTAACGGTATTGTGGGCCAGCGAGTTGCCGTCCCATTGCCAGCGGTAGTCCCAGGATTTGGGGTAGCCCAGGTCGGGCAGGAGGTTCAGGCCTCGGGCGAAGAATTCAAGGGAGAGGTTGTCGCACTGGCGGTGGCCAAGCAGGGAGGTGTAGTTGAGGGAGAGGGCCCGGCGGTGGTCGCCTTCGCCGGATTCCAGGATGCCAATGCCGTAGCCGTCCAGGAGGCGGGATTCGCGTTTGATTTGTGAGGTCGGGTCTTTGAGCACGGCTTCGATGCGGTCTGCTGGATAGGGCTCAAAGAGTTCGCCCTCGGCCACGTTGCCGTCCATGTCGGTTGCGGCTCGGGCGTGGCGCGGGTTGTTGTAACGGTTGAAGGCGTAAAGGTTTTCGGCGTGCACCAGGGAGTAGAAGGATGGTTTGCTGCGCTGGACGGGGCCGATGCCGCCGCTGTCGCCGATGGAGGAAAGGTGAGAATCCAGGAGGGTGAGGTCGATGAAATGGTCGAAGAGACGACGGGCTTTGTCTCCGGCGAAGATGTCCGGGTAGCGGTCTGTTGGGAAGAGGTCCGGACGGCGTGCGCGGATGTCTTCCATGGCGCGTGCTACGCGGATGAAGTCGAATTTGATCTGGTTGTAGCCCGGGCTTTCGTGGCCGCCGCCGTCTCGGGTGAGGCCGTTGATGAGCAGGTAGGCGGCGTGCCCTTCGCCGTGGAAGGCATAGTCCACCAGTTCGGTAGAATTGGGAGAGACGCTTGTGTAGTCGTCCAGGACCAGGGCGCAGGCCAGGGCGGCGGCCTGATGGTGGCCTTCGTTGCCGTGGATGTCGCCGTTGAGCAGGCCGATCATCCCTGCGCGGAGGAGGTATTTTTCGATGTAGAGGCGCAGGTCATTGCCGGTTTCGATGGGCATGTCTTTGGCTTTGAGAAAGGCGAGGAGGTCCGGGTCTTTGTCCAGGTAGGTATAGAGGCCGTCGTAGGCGTACACGGCGCCTTCGAGGCAGAAGGTTTCCCAGATGAGGTCTGTGATCATGCCGCCGGTTTTCCAGTCGTATTTGGGACTGCGGCCACCGTAGTGGGCAAAGTGCAGGCGGTCTGTGCGGTCGTCGTGGTTGGGGTATTCGGAGGCGAGGCGGGCCAGGAGGACAGCGCCTTTGCGGCCGTATTTTGCATCGCCGGTAAGGGTGTAGGCCTGGGAGAGCGAACGCAGGGCGGGGATTACGGTGGAGCCGTAGGCCATGTGGGCGTATTCACGGAGGAAGTAGTAGGTGTGTCCGTTGTACTCGCAGCCATTGCCGTCGTCGGGGAATTCGCCGGAGGTCATATCTCCTGCGGCGTAGTCGTTGCTGGGGTACCATTCACCGCCCATGAGGCACTGGATTTTGTAGGGTTTGTTGATGGGGTCGATGGCGTAGGGGCAGAAGGGGCTGATGCCGCGTACGGCGGTGCCGTGGACGGGGCAAATGGCGATGCTTTCGGGAGGGAGTACGCGGCCGATACGGGTGGTGGGCTGGAGCATCCACATGAAGTCATCGGACTGTTCGACGTAGGTGTCCGCTGGGCCGTATTTGGGGCCAATATAATAGCGGAAGCCGTCGCCTTCTCGGATACGTTGAAAGAGGGCTTTGGCCCAGTCGTAGCGGTCCAGGTTTTCGCGGGCGGAGGCAACGCGTTCGGGTGTGTAGTAGGTGGGGCCGGTTTTATGGGAGGCTGGCATGGCTGGGTCTCCTGGGGCAGGTGTAGCGTTGAGCATCAGGGCCAACGTTAGAAGGATGGCGATTGGAGGGAGGATAATAGAGGAGGTAGGATGATGCAAGGGGATTTCCAGGTGGAGGGAGTAAGGGAGTAAGAGGCTAAGGGAATTGACAATTATCAATTATCAATTGTCAATTGTCAATTGGACTTGCGCTTTTGTGGCATGGGTACTCTTTTGGGGGCAGGGTGAAGGATTGAGATATTTGTTGAACCAGTCGATGTGGCGCTGGATGAAGTCTTTGAGGTGGACGGGTTCGGAGATGCCGTGGCCTTCGCGGGGGTAACGGATGAAGGTTGCGGGTATGCCGCATTTTTTGAGGGCGATGTAAAATTCTTCGGCCTGACCGATGGGGACGTCGTGGTCTACTTCGCCGTGGGTGAGGAGGAGTGGGGTTTGTACATTGGCAACGTGGGCGAGGGGGGAACGGCTCCAGTAGGCGTCGTGGGCTTCCCAGGGCTTGCCACCGAATTCGTATTCCATGAGGAGCTGGAACATGGAGGTGCCGTAGAAGCTGACGTGGTTGCTGAGGCCGGCGTGGGAGATGCCGGCTTTGAAGCGATGGGTTTGTGTGATGACCCAGTTGGTCATGAAGCCGCCGTAGCTGCCGCCGGTTACGCCCAGGCGGTTCGGGTCGATCCAGGGGTGAATTTTGAGGGCGGCGTCCAGGCCGAGCATGAGGTCTTTGTAGTCGCCACCACCCCAGTCGTTCACGCAGCCGTCTGCAAAGGCCTGGCCGTACCCGGCACTGCCGCGTGGATCTATGTAGATGACGCCGTATCCGGCCGAGGCGAGGGCTTGATGGGTGGCACGGAAGCTGTAGCCATAGGTGCCGTGGGGGCCGCCGTGAATGGAGAGGATGGCAGGGTAACGGTGGGTGGGGTCGAAGCCGATGGGCCTGAGGACCCAG
>JAQCGA010000342.1 GCA_027619145.1 bacterium
GGGGTTTACAATTGACGTGACGGGTCCGTTCCGGGACGTGGGAATGTGACGGCGCGACTGGGGTCCGGTACGGACCCACTGTTGCTGCTAGGACATACGGATGTGGTGGCGGCCGAGCCGGAGAAGTGGACCCATCCTCCGTTTTCTGGTGCGCTGGTGGACGGGTATGTGTGGGGTCGAGGTGCGCTGGACATGAAGAATATGGTGGCGGCAGAGTTGATGGTGTTTCTGCTGTTGAAAAGGCAGGGGCTTTCGCTGAAACGGAGTGTAATTTTTGCGGCTACAGCAGACGAGGAGGCCGGGAAGGGTGAGCATGGGATTGGGTGGTTGCTGGATCATCATCCAGATCAGGTGGCGGCGCCGTTTGTGTTGACGGAGGGGGGGGGGTACGATCTGGAGGTGGGTGGAAAACGGTTTTATACGTGCCAGGTAGCGCAGAAGGGGATTTTTCGTTTTCGGCTGATTGCCCGGGGGCGCCCGGGGCACGGGTCCATGCCGCATAACGAGAATGCAGTTGTTCGACTGGGGCGGGTTGTGGCGGCGTTGGGGCAGGCGAAACTTTCGCTGCATCCATGCCGGACGCTGAAGGCGTTCCTGGAAGGGATTGCGAAGACGCAAGATCCGGAGACGGCGAAGCTGTTGCTGGACGTGCTGGATTCAGAGAAAAGCGAAGCGGCATTGGCGGCGTTGCCGCTGGATGAAGGATTGGTGGCGGAGCTTCGAGCGCTGTTGTACAATACGGTTTCGCCAACGATGTTGGGGGCGGGGAATAAAATTAATGTGATTCCCGCAGAGGCAACAGCGTGGGTAGATGGGCGTCTGGTGCCGGGCCAAACGGATGAGAGTTTCCTGGCGGAGATTCGACCGTACCTGGGAGATAATGTGGAGGTGGTGGTGGATCAGTACAATCCGCCACGCGAGGCCGGAATTGATTCGCCGCTGTACGAAACGATTGTAAATGTGATGGGTGAATACGATCCAGAGGCTGCGGTGATACCGTCGATTATGACGGGCGGTACGGATGCGAAACATATTTGTCCACGCCTTCCTGGGACGCAGGTGTACGGTTTTATGCCAAACCGACAGAAGCCAGGAGAAGAAGAGTGGCGTTTGATTCATGGTCACGATGAGCGTATATCTGTGGAGAATCTGCTGTTTGCAACGCGAGTTCTGTACGATGTTACGTGTCGGTTTTGCGGTGCGGGTTGATATCTGGGTCACGTTTTTTGGGGCGTATTTGTGAAAGGGGTTTTTATGAGATACAGGAGTTTGTTTGTTGCGGCGGCGGTTCTGTTTGTGGAATTCGGATGTGCGCAAGAAGAAGCCGGACAAGAGCAAGACCTGGGTGCGATTACGGTACAGGTGCCAGATACGTGGAAGACTGAGCAGCCGAGTTCGGAGATGCGCAAGGCGCAATATGCGTTGCCTGGACAAGCAGGAGAAGCGGACGCATCTCTGGTGGTGTTTTGTTTTGGACCGGGACAGGGTGGGTCCGTAGAGGCGAATTTGGAGCGCTGGTACGGGCAGTTCAAGCAGCCGGATGGGCGGACTTCCAGCGAGGTGGCAACATCGAGCGAGAAGATGGTGGATGGGATGAAGGTGACGCTGGCGGATGTGAACGGGACATATGCGCCCGGCGCGATGGGTCCATTTATGCCGGCGGCAGACCCGCAGGAGAAGTATCGGATGCTGGCAGCCATTGTGGATTCGCCGCAGGGGTTTTATTATTTTAAATTGACTGGGCCGGGAAAGACGGTGGCGCACTGGGAGAAAGCGTTTGGTCAGTTTGTGGAGCGGATTAAGAAGAAGTGAAAAAGTGGTGAGAGGGAAAGAGGTGAAGAGGGAAAGAATTGACAATTATCAATTATCAATTATCAATTGTCAATTTGCCCTTTGCTCTTTTGCTCTTTGCTTTTTGTCGTTCTTATACGGGAGGATCCATGGTGCAGAAGGTGCTGGTGACGGATTATGCTTGGGCGGATTTGACGGTGGAGCGGGAAATTTTGGGAGCGATTGGGGTGGAGCTGGTGGATGCGCCAGATGCCAAAGAAGAGACGCTGGTGAAGTTGGCCGAAGGCACGTGTGGGATTTTGACGTGTTGGGGGCAGACGACGCGGAAGGTAATTGAGGCGGCCCTGCCGGAGTTGAAGGTGGTGGTGCGTTACGGGGTGGGGCTGGACAATATTGATGTAGCGTTTGCGACCGAGCAGGGAATTCCGGTGGCGAATGTGCCGGATTATTGTTTGATCGATGTGGCGGAACATGCAATGGCCCTGCTGCTGGCTCTATCACGCAAGGTGGCTCGATTCGACCGGCTGGTGCGTGGGGGTGTATGGGATATTCAGGCGGGTTTGCCGCTGAACCGGTTGACCGGGCAGACACTGGGGTTGATAGGATTTGGTGGGATCGCACGGGAGGTTGTGCCCCGTGCGGCGGCGTTCGGATTGCGTGTAGTCGCATTTTCACCGTCGCTGACGCCGGAGAGGGCTTCGGCCAATGGAGCCGAGGCCGTGACGCTGGATGCGTTGCTTTCGGTGTCGGATTTTGTATCGGTACATTGTCCGTCTACGGAGCAGACGCGCGGGTTGATTGGCGCAGATGCGCTGGCGAAGATGAAGCCTTCGGCGTGTTTGATCAATACATCGCGGGGAGATCTTGTGGATGAGGATGCGCTGGCAGATGCGCTGGTTGCCGGAAGGCTGGCGGGTGCGGCTCTGGATGTACGACGGCAGGAACCGCCAGGAGACGGGGAACGGCTGATTGAAATGGACCGGGTCATTCATACGCCACACGCGGCGTTTTATTCTGTGGAGTCGCTGATTGAGTTGCGGGAACGTGCGGCCTGGGAAGCCCGCTGGGTGCTTCAGGGGAAGACGCCGGAGAATCTGGTGAATCCAGATTATACGAAGTTTGTGAAGGGGTGATCGGGAAGGGAGACCCGTTTCACATTTCCAAAAATTTTCAAACCGCACTGCCAATTCTCCGTATGTGTGGAGAATTGGATGGATAGAGCAGTTCAAAGTTGAAAGAGGTATTTCACGGTAGGTATTCTGTGTGAGATTGGAGCTTCCCGATGAATCAGGGGTCTTTTTCTCAGATTATCACCATTCAGCAGCACATCCTCGAACAGCAACGGTCGCATCCGACGGCGACGGGTGCGTTTAGCTGGTTGCTGTCGGGGCTGACGTTGGCGACAAAAATTATCGAGTCGCAGGTGCGGCGCGCCGGCGTGCTGGATGTGCTGGGCGAGACTGGCGAGACAAACGTACAGGGCGAGCGCGTGAAGAAGCTCGATATGCTGGCGAACAAGACATTGATGCGGTGCCTGGGGTATCGGGACGATGTTGGGATACTGGTGTCGGAAGAGGACGAAGACCCGCGCCTTTTGAAAGCGGTGACAGAAAAGTGGAAGTACGTGGTGTTGTTCGACCCGCTGGACGGCTCGAGCAATATTGACGTCAATGTGTCTGTGGGTACGATTTTTTCGATTCTGCAAAAGCGCGAAGATATGCGAGACGATCACGATCCTGCACACCACGTACTGCAACCGGGATACCTCCAGCTCGCCGCGGGCTATGTGGTTTACGGGAGCAGTACGGTGATGGCTTATACGACAGGAGATGGCGTTCATATGTTCACGCTGGTGCCTGAAATTGGCGCTTATATTTTGAGCCAGGAGCGGGTTCGCATTCCGGAATCGGGGAAAATGTACAGCGTGAACGAAGCCTACGCGAAGACTTTTTCCGAAGGGTATCAGCGTTACTTGAGTTCAGTGAAAGACGAGGGTTATTCCCTGCGCTACATCGGTTCGCTCGTGGCCGATTTTCACCGGACGCTGTTGCGAGGCGGCGTATTTCTCTATCCCGGTACAAAAAAAGATCCAGGTGGAAAGCTGCGCCTGCTGTACGAGGCCAACCCGATGGCATTTCTGGTCGAACAGGCCGGAGGTGCGGCGTCCGATGGAAAGGGCCGTATTTTAGACAAGCATCCAAAGAGGTTGCACGAACGGACACCGCTGGTGATTGGAAGCAGGAACGAAGTGGAGAAGGTGCATCAGGCGCTGGGTTCGGTTGGGTAGCGGTTTTGAAGGATGTGGTGGGCGAATTCTTTTTGCGTATATTGAGCATCGTTTTGGGTGCTCTTTTTTATTCTGATTGGGAAGGCGTCCGGATGAATGTGCTATTGATTACGGGCGACCAGCAGCGTTGGGATATTGTTTTTGAATGGAGGTAATGATGAGTGTGGCACAGTCTCCAAATGTTTTGATCCTTCTGAGCGATCAGTTGCGGCGGCAGGCACTTTCGGTGTACGGCGATCCGGATATTCAGACGCCGAATATCGATGGGCTGGCACGGCGGGGTGTACGGTTTGCGAATGCGTGTTCGACGTATCCAATCTGTGTGGCGTACCGGTTTACGCTGATGACGGGGGAGTACGCACACACGCGCCGGGTACCGGGTATTGAATACCGGATGGCACCTACGGAGCGTACGCTGGCGGACGAGTTTAATGATGCGGGATATGAGACGGTATACGTGGGGAAATGGCATCTGGACGGAGGCCACGGTCGAATGGGATCTGCGTTGCAGTGCGGCCGTACGCCGGTGAAGCGTACGCACCAGGGGCGCTGGGAGAAGTGGTTCGGTTTTGAGCTGCGCAACGGTCCGTTTGATACGTATTATTTTGAGGATGACGATCCCACGCCACGTAAAATTGAGCGTTATCAGACCGATGGATTGTTTGATCTGGGGATGAATTATCTGTCTGATGGACGCGACCCAGAGCGGCCGTTCTGTATGGTGATTTCGGTGGAGCCGCCACACGATCCATTTGAGGCACCGGAGGAATTACAGAAGGCTTGGGAAGCCCGAGAGATTACATTGCCGCCCAATTTTGAAGCGGAAGATGAGGCGCAGCGCGACAAGTTTTTGCTGGACCGGAAGCGGTATTATGCGATGGTGGAGAACCTGGATGCAAATGTGGGACGAATGAAAGTATTTTTGGAAGAGCAGGGGCTGGCGGAGAATACGGTGGTGTTATTTATATCTGACCACGGTGAACTGGGTGGGAGTCATGGGTTGCGCGGCAAGCAGTGGCCGTACGAAGAGTCCCTGGGGGTTCCGGTGG
>JAQCGA010000343.1 GCA_027619145.1 bacterium
TGAAGGCCGGGCAGGCACAGGGCCCTGCCCCTACCGAAACACCCGAAAACACCACCGTTTCACCTTTGCGTCTTTGCGCCTTTGCGTGACACATTGTCTTTAAAGGAGACCTCAAATGCCCACAGCAAAAGCCAGCTGGGCCACCATCGAGACCACCCCGCCCCTGGGCCTTCCCATGGGCGGCCGAGGCCCCCGCTTCACACCCGGCGCCTCCGTCCTGGACCCGTTATTCGCCCAGGCCCTTATCCTGGAAGATGCACAAAAAAAACGCACCCTCTGGATCTCCGTGGACGTCGTTACCATGGCCCACGATTTCACGGACCTGCTCCGCTACGACCTCTCTGCGCTTACCACCATCCCCATGGATGCCATCGTCATCAATTTTTCACACACACACAGCGGCCCCATGCTCGGATACGAAGGGTACTCCACCCTCGTCCCCAAACCCACCGAACTCCATGCCTACGAAAGCGACCTTCGTCGCCGCATCCTCCGGATCGCCCTGGAAGCAATGGGCAACCTCAAGCCCGTAACCGTGACCCTCCACCGGGGCACCTCTGAAGTAGGCATCAACCGCCGCAGAAAATCGAAATCTGGCGAAATGGGTATGGGTCCAAACCCCGAAGGTTCCTGCAACCCGGACCTCTGGGTCCTGGACCTCTCTGGAGAAAACGGCCGGTGCGTCGTATTCAACTACGGCTGCCACCCCGTCATCGTCTATGGATATGCCTGGGACGGAATCTCCGCAGACTACCCCGGCGTATGCCGAAATCGTCTCAAAGAAAAGCTGGGAGCCAATACGCACTGCCAGTTCATCCAGGGCCTGGCTGGCAACGTACGCCCACGCGTCCTGGCCGACATGGAAGCTGGAAAATTCCGCAAGCCCAAACCGGAAGATCCAATTGCAGCTGGCACACAACTTTCAAACGATGTCATCCGCGCCCTGAACAATACGGGTGAAACACTCACCCTGAACCTGGCCGCTGCAACCGGCCGATTCCTGGCTCCCCGGGATCAGGCAAAAATACCGCCACTCGATCACTGGCAATCCCTCTGTAGCGTAGATGACGAACTCAGCCGTAACCTGGGAGAATACTGGACACATCGTATAAAAAGTGGTATACCTCCGGTCCGCACCGTCCCCTGGTATGCAGGCCTCATTCGGCTTACGCCCGAACATAGAATCGCCTGGATCGCAGGCGAAGTGCTCGCCGAGTGGCTCGGCCACCTTCGCACCTGGCTCAACGACGAAAACCTCATCGCCTGGGGGTACTGCCAGGACGGGCGCGGATATTTACCTACAGATGAACTGATCCCACAAGGCGGATACGAGGTCGATCGCTCCAGCAACTACAGCACCATTGGCCCCGGCCCATTTGAACCCCGTCTCAACGAAGCAGTGAGAGACGTCTTCCTCTCTCTCGCAAAACAGATTGCAGTCTGACAACCTTCGCCCGCATACCGTTACCCAAACCCCGAAGGAGTCTCTTCATGCCCGAGCGTCCGACCCCGGCTTACCCTCAAAACTATACCCCCTCGGACCTGGACATTCACCTGGACATGTTTTTTGTAGACCGCAGCGGTACCGAGTTTCGTCCACCAGACATGCGGCTACCTGCTGGGGTAGCAGGCACCTGGACCTTACGCTTTGAAAACCGGGGTGAAACGCTCCAACCCGGTGCAGTCATCACCCTGGTACGCTTCAACTACCAGATTGCGTTCGGCCTGCAAACAGAAGATTCGCACAGACGTGACTACTGTACTTTTAAAAACGAGAGTGCCGCAACGATCAGCCTTGCCGCCTGGCGAGATTCCGTAAACCTCATCAGCCTGCACGTGGAAGCCGGTGAATTCAAACCCGGAGACGCCTGTACCGTAACCGTAGGCGACAGCAGCGGGGGCGGCGCGGGTTCGGAAACCTTCTGGTCCACCACCGACGGCACCTTCCTCGTTGCTGTAGATCCAGACGGCAGTGGAAATTTCAAAGGCACAAAAAACAACCCGTACGAATTCACAGTGATCCCCGGAACAAAACCAGATCTCCTCCGATTGCTCGGTCCTTCCGTGGCAAAAATCGGCGATCCTTTCGCCCTCCACCTGGGTGTCTTCGATCTAAACCGGAACCTCGTAGAGACCTTCACTGGAACCGTCGTCTTCAACATCCCAGATGGCCTCACAGGCCTACCCAATACGTACCGCTTCACCTCCAAAGATGCCGGTCTCAAAATCTTCGAGGACATCTCCATCACCCACCCGGGCATCTACCGTATCGGCCTGCATGTCCAGGAATCCGACAAACAATTCCTCAGCAATCCCACTGTCGCCTCCAATCAGCCCAAAGCCTCCATCTACTGGGGAGATGTACATGCCCACGGCTGGGGCGACTCCACCATGCACCTGATGCACGTCCGCACAGAAAAACTGGACCCGCTTTCTCGCCATCTCCAGGGAAAACAGATCGGCCGCTTCGACTTCGCCTGCCCCGCATCCATGTCCATGGACCCGGACAAACGCGAAGAAACCTGGGAACCCTATCGCGAGGCCTGCGAACAGCTGGACGAACCCGGCACCTACGTCCCTTTCCTCGCCTACGAAGCGCACCCCAGAGCCGGAGATCGCCAAATCTTCTTCAAGAACTACAAAAACGAACCTCTTCCCCCCAGCATGCGCCTCCCAATGGAAGAAGTGGACACACTCTACGGAGAACGGGAGGATGCCATCCTTCAAGTCCACATCGGCGGAGCCCCACCCCTCTGGGATCAGTACAAACCTGCCCGGGAACGCTTCCTGGAAGTCTGCTCCGGTTTCGGTTGCGCGGAGTGGCTACTCCAGCACGCACTCCGCCTGGGGTATCGCCCCGGCGTCTGCGCCGCATCGGACCTGCACCTGGGCCTCATGGGTGGCCCCAGAGCCGTAGAGCCGTTCCGCGGACGCTTTGGTCAAAAATACCCAATGAACCATCGAGACTCTGCCTACGGCACGGGTCCCGTCACCGCCATCGTTGCCCCCCAATTGCACCGGGATGCCCTCTGGAACAGCATCGAAACCCGAAACACCTATGCCACCAGCGGCGCCCGTATCTACCTCAACGTTACAGGAAACGGATCCCCCGCTGGTTCGGACATCCACCTGGACGACACGTTCACACTTTCGATCACCTGCCACGGCTGTGCCCCCATCGAACGCATCGAACTCATCGCTGGCGAACACTGTGTCAAAACCTTTAAACCTGGAGATCTCGACTTTCAGGAAACCGTCTCCTTCCAACCCAACGAACTCCCGGGTACATGGCTTTACCTCCGTGTCTCTCAAACTGACGGCGAATACGCGTGGTCTTCTCCCCTCTACCTGCACCACAGAGGCCCGCTTCCCATACCCGGCAACCTCCCTACCTGGAACGCACAGGAACCCCTGGACCTCGCCGCACTGAACAACGCAGATGCTGCCCGGTACCTGCCCGACCTGCAGGCCTACCTCAATCTGGAAGAAGACCCGGACCGCTTCCAAGACCTCACACCCATTGGACTGCTCGATCTGTCCATGGGCCGCTGCGCCCTATTTTATTGTTACTGGAGCACCAGCCGCTACCCAATGTCCATCCGCTGGTTTTACGAATTCGACATCCCCCGAATCCGCTACGACCTGGGCTGGAGAGACTACGGTGCCTTCGACGAAAACAACCTTGGCCCTCAACTGATGGCTCAGTACAACAAATAATCAAAATCCTTGTGATGGGATAGAGGAGGCGAATCATGAAACCCAAACAAATTCGAATCGGTGTCATCGGCGTTGGGGCCATTGGCCCGTCACACGTCTTTTCTATCAAACAGGTAGATGGATGTCAACTGGGCGCCGTGTGCGACATCCGGCCCGAAGCCGCAAAAAAACTCGCAGACGAAAACGGAGTACCGCACTTTGGAAGCGTAAAAGACATGCTCGCAGCCGACGTAATCGATGCGGTCACCATCTCTACCCCCAGCGGCTTCCACCTGGATGCCGCCCTGGAATCGGTTGAAGGCGGCAAACACGCCCTGGTAGAAAAGCCTCTAGAAATTACGACGGATCGCATCGACCAGATTATCACCGCCAAAGAAAAACAGGGCGTTACTGTAGGCTGTGTACACCAGTCTCGATTCCGTCCCGTTGTGCTCAAATTAAAAAAACTCTTCGAAAACGGTCTGCTGGGCGATATCTACTCCGGTAGCGTCTATATCAAACGGTACCGCACCCAGGAGTACTACGACTCTGGCGGATGGCGCGGCACCTGGAAAGTGGATGGCGGTGGCTGTCTGATGAACCAGGGCATTCACGACGTAGACCTCTTTCGATGGTTCCTGGGAGACGTGGAACAAGTCATTGCGATGACAGACAATGTGGGACGCAATGTTGAAGTAGAAACCCTGGCCCTGGCCCTGGTCAAGTTCGCAAGCGGAGCCAAAGGCGTCGTAGAAGGCTCCACGGTTGCCTACCCCGAACTCCCAACCTACCTGGAAATTTTCGGATCCCGCGGCACCGTCACCTTCTCGGCCAACAAGTTGATGCGCATGGACATCATCGACCCGACAGACGAAGAGACCGCTGCACGAGATGAACTCCTCGCCCTCACAAAAACCCACGAAGAAGAAAGAGCACGGAACGCAAAAAAATCAGTAGCCGGAACGGCTGTGCCCTCTTTAGACATGGGCCATACGCCTGTCATTACAGATTTTGTAGAAGCCATCCAGGCCGGCCGTGAGCCTTTCGTAAGCGTACACGAAGCTCGAAATGCAGTAGAACTCATTACCGCCATTTACGAATCCGGCCGCAACAACAGCAAACCGGTCCGTCTGAAAAGCTGACCGAATCTCAACATCAGGAGCATCTCTATGCTTGCGATTGATGGTGGAGAAAAAATCCGAAAAACACCGTATCCCACCCGCAGCTTGCTGGCAGAAGAAGAAAAACAGGCCGTAGCCGATCTCTTCGACCGCGCAATAGAAACCGGCGACGCTTTCGGGTACGGCGGTCCAGAAGAACAGGCGTACGAAACAGAATTCGCAGACTTCCAGGGAGGTGGCTACGCAGACCTCGTCAACTCCGGCACATCGGCCCTCTATGCCGCCCTCGGTGCCCTGGAACTGGAGCCT
>JAQCGA010000344.1 GCA_027619145.1 bacterium
CCCGCCACATCGAATCTCGCCCCCGTCGGAGCAAAACACTAGAGAGGTTCGGATGGACATGCATCCTGAGCGCAACCAAAGCGAAACGGCCTTTGCAATGACAGAGCAACCACACCCGACCCATTCGGAACTGGGATTGATCAGTATTGTCATCCCTGCATATAACGAAGAAAATGCCATTGCCAGCACCATTCATCAGGTAAGAGACACTCTTGCCCAAACAACGCACGACTATGAGCTCATCATCGTAGACGACGGCTCCGAAGACAACACAGGTGAACGCGCGCGCAAAGAAGGCGCACGCGTCATCTCCCACGATTCCAACCGGGGCTATGGCGCCAGCCTCAAAACCGGCATCCGCGCGGCCAAAGGCGACTGGATTGTCATTACAGATGCAGACGGAACCTATCCCAACGAACGCATCCCCGACCTGCTCAAATACGCGGGTGAAAACGAAATGGTTGTGGGTGCACGAACCGGGGGTGCCGCAAAAATTCCCCTGATCCGCCGCCCCGTCAAATGGTTCCTGGCCAAACTGGCAAACTACCTGGCAGAAACCCGCATCCCGGATTATAACTCTGGCCTGCGCGTCTTCCGCAAAGACCTGGCCGAACAATTCTTCCGCATCCTGCCCTCAGGTTTCTCGTTCACAACCACCATCACCCTGGCCTCATTTTCCCAGGGCTACCGTGTCAAATACATCCCCATCGCATACCACACACGTACCGGAAAATCCAAAATCAAACCCATTCGAGATACATACAACTTCTTCATGCTCATCATACGCACAGTCCTCTACTTCAACCCCCTGCGCGTATTTATGCCCGCAGGCTTTATCCTCCTTGTCCTGGGCCTTGCCAAAATGACGCACGAAATTATCACCGGCGGCGGCCTGGCTGAAACCTCTGTCCTCCTTATCCTGGCCGCTTTCCAAACCGTGGCCCTGGGCCTGCTCGCCGACATGATTGACAAACGACTGTGAACGCACCTCTCAACATTCTCTACGTCATCCCCCGGCCGGAAATCGGCGGGGCCGAACGCCAACTCTTGCTTCTCCTCCAGAATTTGGACCGGGAACGCTACCGTACTCACGTAGTCTGCCTGGATGGCGGCGGAAGCCTGTTACCCGCCTACCAAGACGCGGCCTATCGCGTACACGTGCTCAACCGAACAAAAATGTTCGACCTGAAAATCTTATCCGAACTCATCCACATCATCCGCTCCACCCGCCCGGCACTGGTCCACACCTGGCTCTACATTGCCAACCTCTACGGCGGCTGGGCCGCTCGACTGGCCGGTGTACCAAACGTAATTGTCTCTCAACGTGGCCTGGGCATCGATCCGGTTCACGGCCCAATCAAACGGCTCTCGCTCCGCGTCTTCAACTGCCTCATCGCTCAGTTTGCAGACCACCTCATCACAAACGCCCGGGCCGTTGCGGAGCCCATGTGGAACGTCGGATTCGATCCCGCCCAAACCCGTATTGTGTACAACGGCCTCGATCTCGACCAACATATATCCGACACCCAAAAAGAAACGCTAAAATCCGAACTCAACATCCAGCCCGATCAACTCCTTCTGGGTGCCATTGCACGCATTGATCCAAAAAAAGACCTGGCTACCATGCTACGCGCCCTTGCAAAAGTCGCACAAAAGCACCCCGGCATTCGCCTCCTGCTCATCGGCGGCGGGTTCCCAGAATACCAGGCAAACCTGGAACGCCTTGCAACAGACCTGAACATCCAGGATCGAGTCAGCTTCCTCGGCTTCCGATCGGACCCCCTGGCCGTCCTGTCTCTCTGCAAAATCTCTCTGCTCTCTTCAGTTACCGAAGGGCTACCCAACGCAGTCCTCGAATCCATGTTCCTGGGAAAACCCGTTGTAGCCACCCGCGTAGGCGGCGTCCCCGAACTCATCCAGGACGGCATAGAAGGGTACCTGGTCCCCGCTGAAAATCACGAAGCCTTTGCTAACCGAATCCTGCACCTGCTGGACAACCCGGACCTCATCGCACAAATGGGCGCAGCAGGAAAAACCCGCGCCCTGAAACACTTCAGCGTCCAGACAATGGTACGCAACACAAAAAAAGTTTACGATGAACTCCTTGCCGAAACCGACATCCTAAAAAAAAATGAAAAATGGGCAGCGGAGCGAATTCCAAACTCCGCTGCCTCGAATACCATACGACTGCGAGAAAGCTCAGAGATCCACCCGGTTTCTGCGGCATAACAGACCCTCATCCCTAACTGAGAGAAGAACCGATATCACATCGCACAAACCGATTTCACCGACCTTGCACCCTCCGACTGCGCCGCACCGAAACACCACCATAACAGTCGGATCGAACCTCTGAATCTCTCGTGTACGCCCCTGGAGCACTGTAGCAACACAGCTTCCAGTCTTACACCAGACCAAATTGAAAGCCCCTCGCGGCGTTTGAGCGAGCGCGTTTTTGCCTACTTTTGGGGCGAAGCCAAAAGTAGGTCGGCAACACGGGGTTGCCGAAACGCGGGTGGGGGATTCTAATACCTCTTACAATTCAAACCCCTTACGATACTATGTCCGACCGTCCCCTCCATATCCTCACAATCACCAGCATGTACCCCACGCCTCAAGACCCCGGCCTGGGCGCATTCGTGGCGTCCCAGGTCCAGTCTCTCCAGACCGCAGGCCTGAACGTGAACGTACTCTTCCTGGACATGAAACGTACCCGGTGGGAACTCGCGCGGGGCATCTTCCGGGTACGCAAACAACTCGCCTCCAAACACTACGACCTCGTACACGCCCACTTCGGCTACAACGGCATTCCCGCCTGCCTGCAAAACCGCGCCCCAGTCGTCATCTCCTTCTGCGGCACAGATCTTGTCCATCCCAAGCTCCGCCCCATCTCGCGCTGGGTCGCTCGCCGGGCAAACGCCTGCATTGTAAAATCCAGCGCCCTGCTGAACCCCCTCGGCTACCCGGCCTCCGTCATACCCAACGGCGTGAACCTGGACCGATTTCAGCCCGGAAACAAAACCGAAGCCCGCTCCCGGCTCAACCTGGACCCCAGCGCCCGGTACGCTCTGTTCGCCGCCAACCCGGCCCGCCCGGAAAAGCAATATTCGCTCGCCGAGGCCGCCGTCCAGCAAGCCCACAAACAGGGCCTTGCACTTGAACTCTTGCGGATGCACAATCGCCCGCAAGAAGAAGTCCCCCACTACCTCAACGCGGCAGATATCTTGTTACTCACCTCCACCCACGAAGGTTCACCCAACGTGGTCAAAGAAGCCATGGCCTGCAACCTCCCCATTGTTAGCACAGACGTTGGAGACGTGCGAAACCTCCTCTCCAACACACACCACACAGCTATTTGCGACCCCACGCCAGAAGCACTGGCGGCCGGTCTTACAACGGTATTATCTGACAGCGCGCCTTCCAACGGCCGGGACCACATCAAGCCCTTTTCTGCCGAAGTCATCGCAGCCCGCATCATTACACTCTACCGTCAGGTACTGGAAAACGGAACCCGACCATGAACATTGCAATGGTCGTCCACTCCTACTACCCCGCAGACGTACGCGTCCGCCGCGAATGCGAAGCCCTTGCAGACCGCAAAGACACCGTACACATGATCTGCCTTCAAAAATCCGGCGAACCCGCAACCGAGCAGATCGGCAACGTCACCGTTTTCCGCCTCCCGGTTCAACATCAGAGAGGCCAGGGCCCGGCTGGATACATCCGAGAATACCTCTCCTTTTTTCTACGCGCCTTTATAAAACTCACCAGACTCTATGTGAAACACCGCTACCCCATCGTCCAGGTACACAACATGCCAGACTTCCTGGTCTTCGTCACCCTGGTCCCCAAAATCATGGGAGCCAAAGTCCTCCTGGACATGCACGACGTAACCCCGGAACTCTTTCAGTCTCTCTACGGTATTTCCCACCGCAGCCCCACCTTTGCCCTGCTCCGCTTTGTAGAACAAATGAGCCTGGCATATGCGGACGCGGTCCTTACCGTCAACAAAAACATCCGCGACCTCTTTCTTACGCGGAATCCCATAGCCCGCACGATTGAGGTCGTAATGAATGCCCCGGACCCCAGATATTTCACCCCAATGGGGTCCGGGGTGTTCCCACCCAACGGAACGTTCAAACTCTTTCACCACGGCCAGCTCCTCCGCCGCTACAGCATCGAAGTAGCCCTGGAAGCCGTCGAAATTGCCTCGCGCGACATCCCCGGCCTGGAACTGGACATCTACGGTGACGGCGAAGAACAGTACATTCACGAACTACATACCTTTGTGGCCGAACACGGCTTGACCGAACGCATCCGCTTCCACGGCCGGGTACCAGTCGAACAGGTTCCTGCCCTCATTCACCGCGCGCATCTGGGCCTGGTTCCCTGCAAAAAAGACGTCTTTGTAGACAAAGTGATGTTGCCAGTACGCCTCCTGGAATACGTTGTCATGGGCCTTCCTTCCGTCGTTGCTCGCGTAGGAACAGTCCAGACCTATTTCACCGAAGACGAAGTCGCATATTATCCACCCCACGATGCCCATGCACTCGCACAGCAAATCGTAGAACTCTACCGCAACCCACAGCGCAGCGCAGCCATGGCGCACCGCGCACAGGCCGCCTTCCGGAGTTATGAATGGCCTCAGATGCAAAAACGCTACTACCGCGTACTCGACGGGCTGCTCAGCAAATAACAGCACCACAGCCAAATACCGAAACGCATGCCTACCGAACCTGGCCTGGCCTTCTCCTGTTGGGCACAGCCGTCTTCGCCTTTTTTTCTGTACTCACTCAGGGCCTGTTCCTCTTCGACAACGACTACGACTGGATTGCCTATGCCGGAGCCGAGTGGACAAACATCCTGGGCCGCATCTTCCGCCCTATTCCCACAACCTGGGGCTTCCAGGAACGGCCGGTTCAAGAACTCTGCTTCAAAATACTCTCCACTGCATTCGGCTATAGCGCAACGCCATATTACGCATTCAAGGGCCTGTCCTTGGCGGGCACAACCTGCGGCATCGCTCTCTTCTGTCTACGAGCAGGCCTCACCCGGCAGATTGCTTTTTCTGCCGCCGCCCTCTTCGCCCTCTCCGGCCCGGTCTTTCCATCCGCCCTGTGGGTCTC
>JAQCGA010000345.1 GCA_027619145.1 bacterium
TCGTCCCGTTCACTCATCGCACCCACCTCCACACTCACCTTTTAAAACATACCTGAATCTGTCTATCGGTACCGGTCCACGGACTCGATCAATGCTTCCACATTCTCAAACGGCGCATCGTTCTCAATCTCAATATAAAAAATCCCGCCGCCACCCAGCTTATGATACACATCTGCATACTCCCGAATCGCCCGGTCAATCTCAGTAGGCGTTCCCAGTGGAATAAGCCTCTGTCGGTCCGGGTGAATATAAATCGCAATTCCGCATTCCTTACAACGTTGAGGAAACACCGCCGGATCGTACCTCGTAATTTGCGGCCAGAATCCATCAATTCCCAGATCCACCAGCTCGTCGAAAATCTCTCCCAGGTAGCCACATGAATGAAAAAATACCTTTCGCCCCGCAGCCCGCACCCGGTCCATCAACCGCCGGTACCTCAGCTTGAACACCCGCCGAAACAAATCCGTCGAAATCATTTGCCCTGTCTGCGTCCCCCAATCATCCCCAAACGTAACTACATCCACCCCCAGCGCCAGGTGGTAGTCCACCACCTGCGCCCAGTACGCCTCCAGCCGGTCCAGGAACGCCATCAACTCCGGGTCTTCCGTACCCAGATCCATCAACAATTCTTCGAACGGTCGCAGTGCGTGCACCTTCTCAAAAATCGACACCCAGCCCTGGAACGTCAAAAACTCCTTCTTCTGCGCCTCAACCTCCCGTTTCTCAATCTGAAACGTCTCGGAACCCACCTTCGGCGCCGCCGGAAACGCACCCGCTTCAGCCCAGCTCGCAAAAGGATATCGTTTCGGATGCCCGTGCACACCAAAAATCAAAAACTTCCAGGTCGTCCCCCAATCATCCGCCCGCAACTCGTAATACCGCCCCTCTTCATCCACCGCACCTTCCGGCGGCCCGGGAATTTCGTCAAACACAATCGCATTGTCCGGTGGATACGCATTGAACAGGTCGAGCAATTTTTTTCCGTGCACATGCAACCCTGCCGGAGACGGGTGATACACCACCGGCATCCGGTCTGGATGATGAAAAGAAAACGCATCCAGCATCCGCTGCCGGGACGTCACCATCGCCTTCAACCTTCCTCGTTAAACGATCTGACCGCATCCACCATCGCAACCACATTCTCCACACAACTTACGTGCATCCCGTAACCGCCGTTGTGCCAAAATCTACCGGCACCCCGTCTGGTGCCTCGTGCCGCAACGTCCGTCGAAGCCGCCCTCGAGAAGTCATCGTCGCCACCTTTCTCCCAACCCCATTCAACCCGACTTCGCCTCCCCGTATCTTGCAGACAAATATATACAGCAGGGGCGTCCCGGCGGTCACCCCTGCTGCGGCCCGCGCCTACGGCCAGTCAGGCGCGTCCTGAACCTTCACAATACCACCCTTCGCCACAGACTGGTGCAACGCATCCAGCACTGCCGTAGCCCGCCACCCATCCAGGGCCGTCACAAACGGCTGTCGGTCTTCAACCACCGCATCAATAAAACTGTTCACACAAGAAGGAAACGCACCCACCCACTTGTCGAACACCTTGTAATTCAGTAACGACCGCGGCCATTTAAATTTCTCTTCCGTACTCATCTCAATCGCTTCGGCCTTCCGGTCCAGATGAACGTGTCCCTTTTCTCCAATCACTTCCATAAATGAATCCGGCATGGAAGGATGCGTATTCGGGTACACCCAGGCGGACTCAAACGTGGCCACGGCCCCGCCGTCAAACTTCACCAAACCCTGGATCATATCGTACGTATCAATCCCTCGCTTCACCAGGACCTCTTTAATCCCGTAGCCATGCACCTCCACCGGACTCTGGTCAAACCACCAGCACATCAAATCAATATCGTGCGCCGAAAGAAACCACGCCGGTGAAGACTGGGCAGCCCACGGCAACATCTCTGTAGGCACAGAAATCGGGTTATTCTTCCGCGCATACCCCATCAACGGTTTTCCAATCTGGCCTTCGCGAATCATATTCCAGGTCGCATTATACGGCGCCAACCACCGGTGATTATAAGAAACCTGCAACTTCATCCCGGTGCTTTTCACCTTCTCCACAATCTTCGTAGCCTCGCCAAGATCCGTTGTCATCGGCTTTTCTACGTGCACATGACAGCCAGCCTCCAAACTGTCAATCACTGGGTCCAGGTGCGCCCAATCCGGCGTAGCAATGTACACAATATCCAGGTCTGCCTTCTCCAACATCTCCCGGTAATCCGTATACCCTTGAGAAACACCAAACTGTTTCTGAGCCTTCTCCAGCTTCTTCTTGTTGAGCGTACAGAGCGCCGCCAGTTCCACCTGTGGATTTCGCTCCAGCACCTGCGTCACATTGGTCCCCATAATCCCCAACCCAATCACACCAACCCGTTTACCCATTTCTTGAACTCCTCTCGAAAAATAATCTATTTATAGGGGCCGAAATTCCACCATACGTTTTCCACCTTCAAACCCCGGCGCACCAACGTACTGTACCGCGCCCGAATTCACAGCGTCCACATGGTGAAAATGCACGTGCCCGCAAAATACCGCAACCAGATTCTCTGCGCGACTCAATGCCTGCACATACTCCAGCGTCGAAGACAAGTCCTCCCCCGTCTGCCACTTCTCTCGGCTTTCCAGATCCCAGTCTGGATCACCAATCATAATGGGTGCCTTCCACCGCTCTAACACCGGTGCCCGCAGTGTGGGCAAACTCAGCGGAATATGCGTCAGCAAAACCGTCGGTTTCCCCAAAGCCAACCGACCTTTCACAAACGCCAACTGCTCCGAATTGATCTGATAGGTCGAATCATCCACCAGCAAAAATTGGACACCACCCACTTCATGTGCGGCGCACGCAGCCTTGCCTTTGTGTAGCGGATCCAGTACCGGCCACCAGGTCTCTCGCAACTCCTCACGCCCCTGCAAACCAGGAAAATGCCAATCGTGATTTCCACACGTGAACAGTACCGGCGCGTCGATCTGTGCAATCGCATCAGCCACATATTCTACCGAAGCCCGCGCCGGAAAATGAATAATATCTCCTGTAAGCGCCACCAAATCTACACCCAGCGTCCGGGCCTCCTGCATCCGCTCTGAAAAAATCAACTCATTCGACGTAAACCGTTCGCAATACGATGCACTCGCCTCCGCATGCTCTGCATCGCGCTCATCCAGTAGCGCAAAATGCGAATCCGTCACATGCAACATACGAACCGTCTCACTCAACCCTTCCACCCGGATCGTTGCTGTACTCTCCGTCCAGTCATGCGTGACCCGCATTCGGTTCTCCTTCGTCTTCAAACACAACAGGTATACAAGAATTTAAAATTTTCAGCGTCAAACAGACGGGCGTCGGCAACACATACCGACGCCCGCACCAGACTTACAGATTAATCTGTTTGAACTGCGGCAAATAACGCTTGTTCTTCCGGAACATCTCTACAACCATCTTCTTGATTTCAGCCAGCGACAACTTGGATGCGGTCAACGGATCGTGCGCTATCGCCTGATACACCAGCATCGCATCCCCCGTTAAGCAACCCTCCACCGACAGCATCTCAATCTGTGCACTCAACCCCGTCAACATCGCACAGGACGCTGGCAAATCTCCCACCTTAATCGGCTCAAACCCGTTCCGACTTGCCAGCACCGGCACCTCTACACAGGCTCCCTCTGGAAGGTTCGTCACCAAACCCTTATTCTCCACATTCCCATTAAATTTGAACAACTCGCCACCCAGGCGTGCATTGATGATCGAAGCCGCGTACTCGTGCCCCCGCTTCAGGGAAATCGGTTCCTCGCTGTTCAACCACTCTTTCACTGTATTCTTCCACGTCTTCTCGCGCTTCCGGTACTCGCCCAGAATATAGGCATAATGCCCTGGGTTCCATCCTGTTCCCGTCGTACAGTACTTCTTAATCAAATCCGGGCGTTTGCGGAACCACCAGTTGTACTCCGAATTATGCCCACTGGACTCCGTCACATAAGAACCCAGTGCCAGAAACATTTCGTTGCGCACCTGCTCCTGGTTGTACACTTTTTTATCTGTAGACACCACCTTGTGTAACTTCGGATACACATCTTTCCCCCGGTGCTCCAGCTTCAAATACCATGCCATATGATTAATCCCGGCGCACACATAATCCAGTTCTTCTGGCTTGATATTCATCCACCTTGCCAGCATCCCGGCCGTACCCTGCACACTATGACACAATCCCGTCAACTGAATAGAGGACTCCCGCTGCATCGCGTGGCACAGCATCGCCATGGGATTCGTATAATTCAGCATAATTGCGTTCGGGCACAACTCCTCCATGTCCTTACAAATGGCCAGCATCTCAGGAATGGTGCGCAGTGTCCGGAAAATTCCACTGGGTCCACGTGTATCGCCCACATTTGTATCAATTCCATACTTCTTCGGAATCAAAATGTCGTGCTGCCACACATCCGTCCGCCCACGCAAAATCGTCACACACACCGCGGTTGCGCCCTTCAACACCTCGCGGCGATCCGTCGCCGCCGTCACCTTCGCAGGGTACTTCCCCTGCTCCACAATCTTCTCGCACGCCCGCTTCGCAAAATTCAACCGCTCTTTATTGATATCCACCAGTGCAAGCTCGGCATTTTTCATCAACGGAAACGTCAACACATCCCGAACCAGCCCGCGCGTGAACCCCAGACTTCCCGCTCCAATAAACACAATCTTCGCCATCTTCTTCTCCTTTTCAACCCCGTATCATCACGGACGTTTTATGAAACATCAACGTACGATTTATCTTCAACGTTCAACAACAGCGGGCGACCCGGTGTGTCGCCCCTACGCGGTTACAACCTCTTTCCGATCACAAAAATCGTTCCTCGCCTCCATCATCGCCCACACATTCTCCGGCGGTGTACCCGGCAAAATCGCATTGCTCGCCCCGTGAAAATATCCGCAACCTTCACTCTCCTCCAGAATCTGCATACTGTGTGCATACACCTCATCCCGCGTTCCCCGACACAATAAATCCACACTCACATTCGTCCACACCACCAGATCCGGATACTCTTCGCGGATAGCGCCCATCTGCATCGACGCCTCCCAATCCACTTCCCCATACCCGGGCATCCC
>JAQCGA010000346.1 GCA_027619145.1 bacterium
TGCGGACGGTTCCCTGTATCCAGGCCGTCCTTTTCCGTGTACAATTGCCAGACTTCTGCACCTTCATTCGACCGGACGTGGCGAAGGATTTCTCCGGTAATCAGGCCAAACCAGATCCCTCCATCCCGATCTTCATAAACATCAAAAACTCCTGTAGATCGATAGGTTCCCTCGTATTGCTCCTGGGAAACGGTCAATTCGAACGGTTCGGGACGGCCTTCCCGCTGCACCGTGAGCTTCACAGAGGATCCCTCTCCCTCTGCCAGAACCCTGGCCTGGACCGGCGCTCCATCCATGGCCATCAACCGGTCCCCCAGCCGCAGGCCTGCTTTTTCAGCAGGTCCCCCAGGTAGCACGACCACAACCACGCGCGGGATGTCGTTCAACTGATCCCATGCGTAAACGAGCGGAACAAAATGGGCGCCAACTCCTGCGCCCCAGGGCTTTTTCGGGAGCGCTTCGTCTGGTATGATGGAAATCTTAACATACGGCGCAAGCTTCCGTACCGATTCTGCCATCTCCGCAGACGTGTAGAGTGTCCACGTCTCACCACTCAGGCGCAACGCCCCCAGCAGGGTTCCCGCCCAGATACTCCCGTCCGAGCCCTCGATCAGACTGTAAGCCGACCAGGGCAGGTCCCCTTCCAGTGGAAACACCCGCGCCCACTGCCCATCTCGGAACCGGCTGATGCCCATCTCAGTTCCTGCATAAACACTCCCGTCCCGAGCGCCGAGCAACTTCCCCACAATCTTGCCGGTCCAGCCGTCCTCCGGCGTGTAAACCGTCCATTTCGTCCCATCGTAGCGCCGGATCTCCCCCTTCAGCCCAAACCACATATTCCCGTCCCGGTCCTCGGCCAGGCAGTTCAGACCCAGCCCCTTCAGTTCCGGAAATGACCGCCACCGCCAGGGCTCCAGCAGCGGATCGGCCTGGATGGGCACGTATGGCTTCTCTGCCTGGGAGTCGCTTATAAATATCCCCAGGACCACCGAAACGATTACTGCAAGCGTTTTCCACAGGCAAAATTTGGCCATTTCCAGGACCCTTTTTCAAAGATGGGGTTATTGACATCCCATCGGATTCGGGCTATATTGCCCATGAATTGTTCATTTTCTTTGACAGGTCTGCGGGATGGGATCGGCTATATGGGTTTTATGCTATGGATATTTTCCATCTTTGCTTGAAGTGAGAAATGGCCATGTCCGACAAAATTGTTAGAGTAGAAGGTGTCTGTGGTGGACAACCCGTGGTTCGAGGCACGCGAACCTCGGTGTTAAGCATCATCAATTACCTGGAAGTATATGGCGACAAGAGCGCAATTTTGCGTGCTCTGCCTCATTTGTCACCTGAAGATATTGAAGCTGCTCTGATGTATTACCGCCAGCACACGGATGAAATTGAGCAGTACCGGCGGGAAGAAGATGAAACTGAAACCTGGCCTCTTCCCAATAAGTACGTACGAGATACTGGATGACGTTTTATCTCGATGAAGATGTCACCGTTGAATTGGCGAACGTTCTGCAAACACAGGGCCACGAGGCCACGACCACATCCAAAGCTGGAAATCGTGGTGCTGAAGATGAAGCTCAACTGGATTATGCCACAGAACGACAAGCCGTTTTCATTACCCATAACAGGCGACATTTCACAAGGCTTCACAGAGACTGGACACGATCTGGTAAACGCCATGCCGGAATCATTCTGACCCGGCATCTGCCATCCGGCGAACTTGAACGCCGAATGAAAGCCTTCCTGATTTTTGCCTTTGGCCAGGATGTGACCGGGATGCTGTTTGATTTGAGAGATTTTGCTTAATTGTGAGAATCCCGCCTTATCTTCCCCTTTCTTCTTTGTAAACAAACGGCAGGAACCCGAACTTTACACATCGTTCTTTTCCCTCCTCTCCCGTGCCCTTCCGCACAATGCTTTCCGATTGCCCTCACCTGACGATATTCTTCAATGTCTGCACCGGCTTCCCGGTCAATACAGCCGGTTCAGATTGCCGTAACGATCCGGATTCAACTCTTTGTCCGCAAGAGCAGCGTGGTCCGGGCCAAAGCGGTTCGCCCGAAATGACATGTTGTGCCTGCCGCCCGTACGTTTGTTGGGCGTGTAGAACGGATTCACGTATTCCCACACAATCTCCTTGCGAGATGTGACTTCAAAGAAACGTCCGGCCGAAGAATGGCAGATCAGGGTGTTGCCGTTGGGCAATCGGTCCGCACCACCGGCCATAAACGAGAAAAATCCCCACGGGGGATCGGCCTGGTATTCCCAGACGATCTCTCTGGTATCCGGTTTTACTTCCAGAACCCGGGAGAACTCACTTCCGGTTTTGTTATGAACGCCGTTGTCGAAAACCAGCAAGTTGCCGTTGCCCAGAATCCTGGCATCGTGCTGGTGAGAGACCACACCAGGACCCCAGCGTGACGTAACCTCACCGCTTTGAGGATCGATGGTCGCAACCGTATTGGTGCGCCGCGCGCTGACAAGCCAGTCTCCTTCCGGGGTTACGGAAATGGAATTGAAGTGTGTCCACTCCCTGCGGTGCTCGATGGGGCAAATCGTATCGACCTCAGGGTCCAGGTGGTCCCAGGAGCACCACTCCTTGACAACATCTCCGCCGGGTGTCACTTCCAGCACCACATCGCCCAGCATCTGAGGATCATCGTCGTCGGACGGGTAACCGCCCTGAATCCGTTTGCTCATTTCCTCAGACATCAACCGCCACGTAATCAGGAGCGTATTGCCGTTGGGCAGCCGCTCGTGATCATGATGCAAATGATCGTCCCGGTACTCCCACACCAGCTCTCCCTGCCAGTTCAGTTCAAAGACACACGACGCCTGCGCATTCGTCCCCCGCTGGCCCTCCATCAGGGGAACGATTGCCCCCCGGCACACAAGATTGCCGTTATTCAGCAGTTTGGCGTGTACAATTCCGCGCTCGTTCGTCCACCGGTGGCAGATGCTACCATTCATATCAATCAGATAGGCACAGGCGGGGTTGCCCCCACAAAAGAGAGTATAACCACGGTAGCATTTGTCAGGTTCGTAGTGAATCAATCCTACTGTATCCTGGCGGGTTTTGCCTGCTGCCATATATCGCCTCACTCTGGTAAAAATGCGAAAGGTCATGCCGGGAATACCTGTCCATAAAACTCCCTCAGAGGCTCACGAAACAGGCCTGATGCCAGTAGAAAAATGCGTCATTCGATCCCGCCAAATGCCCTGCGGAGTCCTGAGCAATTCAATTTCATGGATCATGTCGGCTTTGAGTTGCGCGATCTGATTTGCCGGAAGTGCGGATATACGATAGCCTTGATACGAGGACATCAACCCTTCCCACCATTCTTCTCCGCTTGCAGCGAAATGCCCGAATTGTTCGCTACTGATTTGGATTTGCTCAAAACCTGCTTCGCTCAGGTGGCCCTGGCAATCCTCGGGCCGCGAAAACTTCGCCCTGGAAGCCGGTGGTTTTTCGCCGGGGTTCATCAATGACATCCGCTCGTTGAACTTCAGCTTGATTGGGTCAGAAGAATCTGCAAAACTGGAGAACACCACCCTCCCACCCGGTTTCAGAACGCGATACCACTCCTTAAGCGCTGCGGGTGCATCCGGCAGAAAAAAGATCACCGAAGCGCAAATTGTAACGTCAAAGTTCTCATCCGGAAAATCGAGTTTACTTGCATCTTGCTCAAGAAATTCGACGTGCTTGAGGCCGACCTGGTTCGCTTTCTCTTTTGCGCGACTCAGCTGATTCTTTGATAGATCAACCCCAATAACCTGGCCAGAAGGTGTGACAGCGTGAGCAGCTGGAATGGAAGCCCAGCCCGTGCCACATCCAATATCCAGAACGTTCAAGCCACGGGAAAGCTTCGCGACCTTGACAAGATGCTCAGCAATACCTCGCAGAGAGGGTGCCTTATCATAAGTATCTGAAACCGTATCGAATCCTTTTATGACTTCAGGGTTCTTGTTCTGCGGAGCATCGGGTTGGGTCACAGACTCTCTCCTCTTTATAAAACTGAGTAGCTTCGAAGGCAGACAGGAACAGGGGATCAGCGATTTTATTTATTTCGCTACCCTCTCAAAAGCTGCGGGAATTCGCACCGTGAACGTGCTCCCTTTCCCCATCTCGCTTTCTACAAGGATCGTGCCGCCCAGGAGTTCCGAGAACTTCTTCGTGATCGACAGGCCCAACCCCGTTCCCTTCTGCACCGAACTCTCACTCCCTTTCACCTGGCTGTACTCATCGAAGATTGTGGCCAGTTCCTCGACCGGAATCCCCTTCCCCGTATCCGACACCGCGATCTCCAGGACCCCGGTCCAAGGCCCAGGCGTCTCTTCATCCTTTCCATCTCCTGCGATTGCCTGTTGATTTTCTCCTGAATCCTGAATCCTCGCCGTTACCTTCACTTCTCCCGCATCGGTGAACTTGATCGCGTTACTCAACAGATTGATCACCATTTGCCTCAACCGGGGTTCATCTGTATGGGCTTCACAGCCATCGTCACATTCGTAACCGAGTATCACACCCTCTTTCGCCAGGGGAGTAACGGCGGATATACAATACGCAATGAGATGCTTCACATTAAACCGGACGGGATTCACATCCATGCGTCCGGCCTCGATTTTGGAGAGATCGAGAAGGTCATTGATCATGGCCATCAGGTGGTCGGAGGCCTGTGTCACTTTCACAAGATTCTCTCGCTGTCTTGCGGGCAACACTTCTCCGGACCGTCGCAACACGAGGTTCGTGAACCCTTTGATCGCGTTCATCGGTGTACGCAGTTCGTGAGACATGGAAGCAAGGAATGCCGATTTGCGTTCGGACTGTTGCCGGATTTCCCGATTGGCTTCAAACAACTCGTTATTGGCATCGGACAACGCCTGATTCTGCGATTCGAGCTTTCGAAAGTCCAGATAGCGGGTATAGCCAATGGATGCGGCGCCTGCGAACGCCTCAAGCGCCGCGAGGTCGTCTGGCGAAAATTGTGTATCGGACTCACCGACAACGGCAAGTGCTGCAGAGCCGTGTGCGGCGCGCATACACGATCTTCCAATGTCGGTGGCGGCATCCCCGGGGCTCAAACCCAAAAGTCTTTCTA
>JAQCGA010000347.1 GCA_027619145.1 bacterium
TCGGGAATCCATTGTTGGGCAACGACGTGGATTCCCGCTTTCGCGGGAATGACATACGAAAATCGTTAAATGAATTTAATAACAATTGGTTACGTGAATTTCTGGTAGGATTTCGGTAATCGAAAGTGAAAAGTGTCATCATTGATATCCGATTATTAACAATTTAGTACCTTAAAGAAATCGATTGACCGCCGCGAACCTAAAACCCCGAATCCCTCTGATTTCCGGTTACCCATTTCGTGTGCCGGAGTCCAGTTTTCGATATGTCGTCAGAATCGCACCAGAATCCTTCACCCGCTGTTGGACACTGGGTGATACCAGCGCGCATAACTCGCCTGACCAGTCGAAATTCCAGGAAGCATACTGCGCGGCCAATGCCGGCGTTGTCATACCGGGATGCACAACAAACTCACACACGCCTGTACGCAACTGGTCCGCCATAACCAGCAGATCCTCCTCGATCAGCCGACCACTCAAATGCAACCCCGCAGTACAATCTGCCGCCCGAACCCTCTTAAGCTGTCCACGCCTGAATCGGCTCAACACATTCAAACCACCCCGAAAAACACACTCCAGTGGCGATCGTAAACGTGCCCATGGATCCTGGAAAGCTGGCACTCGGATATATGGAATCTGGTATTTCACCGCCAATTCCATCACCACACTCCACACCGGAGACAGCATATGCACATGCTGATGACTGTCTATATGAGAAGGCTCGATTCCTGCATCCAGGATGCGCCGAACCTGGGCATCCAGTTCTGTATACAAATCTTCTCTGCGTATCCTTCCCCGGAAAACCTGCTTTGTAAACGCCCGGTAAGAAAGCCAGAACCGCCCATTTTCACCCACCAGACTCGGAATACGCCCAGAGTCACAAAGCGGCACCTCTTCAATCAATGTCAAATGCACGCCCGGGTCCAGATCCGAACAGGTCCTCAACGTCTCCAGCCCATCTTCAAAAGCCTGGCCACACGCGACCAGAGAAGTGCTGGTAACAATACCCTCTTCGTGGGCCTTTCGAATCCCCCGGTTGATATCCTCGTGCAACCCCAGGTCATCGGCATTTACCACCACAAACCGCTTATCGGATCGATCACCTGTCATCACGGCCGCAATCCATTGCCTCAATCATATCTCGAAGCCCTCGCTCCAGACTTTTCTCAGGGCGCCAACCCAATCCGGATGCCGCATATGTGGAATCAGCATATACCGCCGGCTGAGGATCGGGGCGCCCTTCACTTCTGCGCCACAAAATCGGACGGTCCAGAATATGTTCAATCGTTTCCAGAACATCCTGAACCGAATGAGGCTGGCCTTGCCCAATATTAAAAATCTCAAATGGTTTGCTCTGTGCAGCAGCACAGAGCAGGGCCTCTACCGCGTCTGAAACATGAACAAAATCCCTGGCAGATGCCGGATTGTAAACAACCGCCTCACGGTTTTCAAGTGCGCTTTCAACCAGATACGGAATCAAAAACTCGGACTTCTGACCCGCCCCGTACACATTAAAAACTCGGAGAATCGTACTCGAAACCCCGAAATGGGTCGCATATGACCGGCACAGCATCTCCGCCATAAGTTTGCTCTGCGCGTACGGCGTTTGAGGGTCCACCGGGCTGGACTCCGAAATTGCTCCTGTTGCCGCCGGACTATAGATGCCGCAGGTAGAAGTTAGAATCAATCGCGCGCCTTGCAACTTACAAGCTTCTAACGCCTTTAGTGTCCCATCCACATTTACGGCAAATCCAGCACCTGGTTCATCTGCAAAACGCCCAGGCATAGCGGCCGCAAGATGAAAAAGAAAATCGAAACGCCCGGACCAGGTATCCTCCAAACAAACATCACCTGTAGGCGTCCAAACTTCCGCGCCCTGTTGCTGCAATGCGGCAACCAGATATCGGCCAATAAATCCTCGATGGCCTGTTACCCCAACACGAGAGCCAGTCAGCACATCAGCCGCCATGTGTACCTTCTGTACCAGAAAACGTACTCAATTGACACAATGGAGAAGACGTATCTGCATACTGTTCCAGAAAGGCTCGATACCAGGCAATCGTACGGCGCATTCCTTCTTTAAAATCAACCTGCGGGGCCCAGCCCAGCAACTCCTTTGCGCGTTTGTTTGAAGCAACCATCCTCCAGATTTCTGTAGGCCGGTACTCCAGGGCCCCAATCTGCAACTCAGATTTCTCTCCTGTCTGCCTGTGGATTTCCAATATCAGATCCCGGATTGAAATCTCCGTATCGGACCCCAGGTTGATAGTCTCACCTATGGCCTCTTCCCGTTGCCCAGCCAGCATAAATCCATCAACCAGATTTTCTACAAAATTAAAATCCCGCGTTTGCTTCCCCTCTGTCGCACGAACAGGCCGTCCCGCCAGACACGTTAAGATCATCTCTGCAATAACTGCCCGCGGACTTTGGTACGGACCGTACGCATTGAAAGGCCGAATAAAAACAATTCGTCGGCTCGACCGCTCCGTCTTCATCCGGCAGTACAACTCGCCACCGTACTTGCCAACCGCATAAGGAGAAATTGGCCTCGGGCACATGCTTTCTTCAAACGGAACCTCTTCCTGGTGGCCATATACTTCCGAAGAGGAAATGTACACAAATCGTTCATAGTCATCGTAGGCCTCAATTACGTTCGCCGTGCCCTTCACATTACTATCTATCGCTTCCGAGACATGCAGAAAACTATCTCCTACATGATTGTACGCCGCCAGGTGGTAAATAACCTCTGGCCGGAAGTCGGCAATCTGCGTCAACGAATCCACATTCCGAATATCTGCCTCAAGTACGGAAATCTGATCCCATATATCAACCACCCGCACATTGTCAATTACACTATTGTACTTTGTCAGGATACCAACTTCAGCTCCCTCACGGACCAAACGGCGCGTAAGATGCGAACCGATAAACCCGCTGCCTCCGGTAACCAGTACCCGCTTGCCCTTCAGACCGTTCATGTATCCTCCGAATAAGTATAAAACTGTCCCAGGTCTTCTTCTGCCTTCTGTCGCTCGGATTCCGTATTGAAGGTAATCTGATTTCCTTCATGCTCGAATGCAGCCAACTGCTTCTGCCCAGCCAGACGCACAAAAAAATCGACAAGCCCCTGGCCATCGGGTTTCTCCAGCAGATCCGGTGTAACCAGATCGAATGCCGATCGCTCAATAATGAAACTTCCGATATAATAATTCAAAATAGGCTTCTCAACAAAAGAAGTAACCCATCCCTCAGAATCCGCCTGAACCAGGCCAAAAGGATTCCGAATTTTTGCCGTCACAATCGTGGCTTTTGCATCATTCTCCAGGTGAGTGGCGAACATATGCTCTAAATCCAGATCGATAAATGTATCGCCATAAGAGACAATCAAACGCTCTTCTACTGTATCGCGCAAAGACCACAAACGTTGCAACATGCTGGCATCCACTCCTGCTTCTGAAAAACAAATCTCGACGCCCTCAGGTGACCTGTCATAATAAGCCCGGATACGATCGCCTTTGTACCCCACACACAGGATAAAGCGCGAAAATCCTTTTGCACGATAAAAATTAATCACATAATCCAGAATCGGTCGTCCGTTCAGCGCCACCAGTGCCTTGGGCACCGAATCCGTGGTCGGTTTTAGCCTGCTACCCCGCCCACCGCATAAGATGGCCACCTGCGTATTGTGGGAACCACGTTGTTCCATGCTACCCTTCATTTTCACCACCCTGTACAAAACCTATTCTTTAAAATCCAGTGAATGTTCCTGCACAAGGAACACGGGGCGTTCCTTTACTTCGTCGTACACCCTTCCAAGATACTCTCCCAGCAACCCGATCCCAAGCAACTGTACTCCACCAAAGAAAAATATCGCAGCGCCAACTGTTGCCCATCCTGGAGGAATTCGCCCATGGTACCCTGTCATAAAGGCATACATACCTTGAATGAGAATATACAGTCCATAAACAAAGGCGAGCAAAGAAATCACCGCACCCAAAAGGGTAAATAACCTGAGCGGCAAAATTGAAAACGAAAGAATTCCATCCAGGGCAAATCGAATCAAATGCGCAAAGCGGAACTTGGACCTGCCAGCAAACCTCGGTGGTACATCATAATCGATTCCCACCTGTCGGAATCCAATCCACCGCGTCAGACCGCGCAAGAACTTGTTCCGTTCCGGCATGCTCTTCAGCGCGTCCACTGCCTTTCGATCCATCAACCGAAAATCAGATTGCCCCCCCGAAAGTTCCAAACCGGACAAACGGCTCATACTGGCATAAAAAACCCGATTAAAAAGGCGACGAACAAAGGACTGCGATGCGACCTCTCGCTTGGTGGTATAAACAATATCATACCCTTCGCTCCATAACCCCAGCATCTCGGGAATCAACTCGGGAGGATGCTGAAGATCTGCATCCATGGTAATAATCACATCTCCCCGGCTATGTTCCAATCCGGCAATCAAACCGCCCTGATGGCCAAAGTTTCTGGAAAGACTCACGAAGTTCGCCCGATTGTCTTTCCCATGGAGTTCTTTGAGGATTTCCAAAGAACGGTCCACGCTGCCGTTTTCCACAATGATCAGTTCAAAATTCCAGCCTGCTCCCTCCATTACGCCGCACACTCGTTCATACAGATGGAGAATCGTCTCCTCCTCGTTGTATGCCGGTGCCACAATCGAGACCAGTTTGGGCGAACGACGATTCTGCACTTGCATCATGGTGCGTACCCCAGGCGTATGAATATACCTGCCGCGGTTTCAACGCGCAACTTCACCTCGGCTTGCAGAAATCATATTCTACTCTTCCCAAAACCCGAACTTCCTAACAGGCGGATGATGTCTTGCCTTCCGATATCTTTTCTGCATTGGATTCATCATTTTGGAGAAATTGGACGAAACGATGAGCAGCCGTTCCATCTAAATAGCTAAACACATGGTCTACCTCTCGCTTGCCGGCCGCCCGTAATACAACCAGAGAACCATGATTTGTGAGAACCTTCTCCACCGCCACCTTCATTTCACGATTGTTCCTGACAACCAGACCAATCCGGGATATATCCTCTACCGGTGCCAGCGAGAACATCGATATATTGTCATAAATCACCAC
>JAQCGA010000348.1 GCA_027619145.1 bacterium
CATGGGCAAGACCATCGACAGAATAGCTGACCAGCGACCAGACCTGCCACAACACCGCATTCGCTGCCAGAGCGACCTCACCCAACCGAGCCACGGTAGCCAGCATAAAAAACTGCGCGAACAGCAAACACGCCGTTCGTCCAAACAGGTTGAAATTGGTCCGAAACAGGCGACGCAATGTGAGCCGGTCAAACAATGCATCCGGCCGCTCTGCCAAATAGACTCTGTACTGACGACCCAGCACCCACAGCCCGTACAACAACCCGGCCAGCGTAGCCAGAACCGAGGCCCACGCAGCCCCAGCCACACCCATTTCAGGTGCACCCCATTTACCGTAAATCAGGGCATAATCGCCCACCACATTCACAACATTCACCAGAATCGTCATCCACATTGGAGCCATTGCATTTGCAGCACCCCGAAAAAATCCGGTCAATACAAACGTAAGCAATACCAGCGGCGCACCCAAAATCCGAATCTCGAAATACTGTTTCCCCCAAAATTGAACCGGCTCTGTCCCCCCGGCCAGCCCAAAGCCCACCTCCGCAATCTGAGACCTCAACAGAACCAGAACCAGCCCTGCCAGCAGCGCGATCAGTCCCGTCTGATAGAGAACACCAGAACACGACCTCCGCTGACCAGCGCCAAAATACTGCGCCGTGAGTGCCGTCGTGCCCATCCGCAAGAACCCCAACCCCCAGTAGAGCATATCAAAAATCACGCTGGCCACAGACACAGCACCCAAATAGGCAACATCGGGCAGATGCCCCACCAGGGCCGTATCCACAATCCCGATAAGCGGCACAGACAACGTAGCCACTGTGCTGGGCACGCCCAAACGCAGAATCTGCCGGGCCAGGGACGGCGCCGCTTGAGTTTCCAGAGGAGGCTGACTCAACGAGATTCCCAACAGAAAAAAATACGTTTCATATAAAAATAGCCACCAGACCCCCACCCAATACCATCGCAGAAGCCAGCCATCGGAACGCCCCAGGAGCCACGCGCCCACGCATCCAGACACCCACAAAAAATCCCAGAAAAATGCCCGGAAGTCCTGAAAGTGCAAGCTGAATACTGGTGGGATTCAGCAGGTTCATATGCCAGTGAAAAGGCAGGCAGAAGATCCCAACAAAGAAAAAATAGGCCAGGAGGGTCGCCCGAAACGCACGCGGTTCCCAACGTTGCTTCAGCCCCAGCAACACCACAGGCGGCCCAGATACAGAAGTGCTGGCAGCCAGGACGCCACTCATAAATCCAATCCCAATCCGGGCCGGGCGCTCGTCCTTGAAGGGTTCACCAGGTCGCACCCTCAACAAGAATGCAAGCAAAACCATCACCCCACCCAAAATCCGTTTCATCATCTCCGTATCGGTATCGCGCAAAATCATAGCGCCCAGCGGCAACCCCAGCAATGCACTGAACAACAAGTAGGCCAGCAACCTGCGATCTATATCTCGCCGTAAATGAACCCACTGCACCAGACCCAGCGGCAGATAAACGATGAGCAAGGCAGGAACCGCCACCTGTGCCGGATAATACAGGATAACTCCAGGCAACGAAAGCAACATAAACCCAAAACCCGTAATCCCCTGAAGACTGGCTGCAACAAATACAATACCGCTCATGAACAAAATGACTTCAACAGACACGCACCCTCCCCACAGCCCAATTCAACCTGAAAATGGAACGCCCAATTGCGCCGTACGTTCGGCCTTCTCATACCACCCTTGCGGAGCATAATCGCTGGTATGCAAATAACACCCGATCTTCACTTCTGGGCTCCCCTGTGTAAACGTCAGCAACCGACTCATCGCCACAGTCGTGCGCGAAGCATGGTGCCGGGACAGCGATGCCACATTCACAAAAGTAACGCCCCATTTTTGCTCCACGTGAGACCGCCCACCTGTCCGGTCATCTGGATTGGTATGTGTGTGCCCACCCAGCCATAAGTCAATCGCTCCAGGATGTTCCGCCAGATAGGCCTCAAACAGACCAGCATCTGGATTCCCATTTATCCAGTACAGATAAGATGCGCCAATGGGGGCTCCTTCCTCGAACCGACCATGGTACCCCCCGTTCACCCCTTCCCAGGGGCCCGAAGCCACCGTTGTTTCTTTTAGCATGTGGTGATGCACAGTTATAATAATACTGTCTGTATTGGCTTCCACCATTCGCTTCCACCACTCAAAGGTTTCCAGCGTCACCGCCCCGGCCGGGTACCCGCCTCTGGTGCTCCGTCCTACAGGCGGTCCACCGTCGTTCCGATCTCCCATCGCAAGAACCAAAATATTGCCCACCCGAAACGAATATCGTTCCCAGGTGCCCTCTACCGGATACGGCCGAAGATCTGCGTGGACCCCCGAAAACTCAGCATGCTCTCCCGTAGGGTCCACCCACTTCCGGAACCACCACTGGCAGGGTTCATCCGGACCGCTGGCATCGTGATTTCCAACAATATTGTAAAAATGCTCACGAGGATGCTTCGCGGACACGCGGTATTGGGAAACAACTTCCTCCCCCTCTTCATCATCTGGCGGCATCTGCGAACCCGACGTATCCCCTACATCCATCATCACATCCCACTCAAAAGGGGGCCCACCTTCTGAGCCTCCGCGTTCGGCCTGCAAGATGGCTTCTGCAAGGCTTTTTCGCCCGCTTACTCTCAAATCTGTCCCAACGTGGGAATCTCCACCTGCCCACAGCCTGAAGACGTTCATATCTCCTCCCTGGAGTCCATAGGACCGGGTGAGGATTTCCGAACATTTCCCCCGTACAATTGCTCTCCACAGGCCAGCACCCGAAGCGGATTCTGATCCTCCGACAAATCATCCACGCTATGATACCCGAACGTGACACTCATCCGCGTCTGATCGGTCCGATTTTCGCCAATCCGATGAAAAATCAAACTGTCAATAGCCAGCATCCCTCCGGCCCGCATAGGCGCAGGCACGGCCTGGCTCAGAAGCCCGGATTGCTTCACCCGGTCCTCCTCCTCAACCTGGTACAGCGAACGCATCCCCGGAAGCAGATGCGACCCCGGTACCAGCATTGTACAGCCCTTCTCCAGGGTGGATTCTTCCAAATAAAAGATGACCGTCACCACGCTCCGAGTCCATTGACACACATCCCGGTGAAATCGGTCTGGTCTCGACGTCCGCCGGTTCAGCGTCGCATGGTTGTGCCGGTTTTTCACAATCTCAATATTCGGCCCCAGCAAAGACGTCAAAGACGCCAGCATGACGGGCTGCCTCGCTGTCTCAAAAAAAATGGACTCCCGGTCCAACACCTGCGAAATCCGGTGCACCCGGCCTTCGGCATCCTTCGCCACCGGTTCAATTTCCTCCTGAATCCCGTGCAAAATGGCCTGTTTCAAACGCTCCAGGTGGTCTTCCGGTAGCAGCCCAGGAAGCTTTAAGAACCCATTGTGGCGGAAAAACCGGATCTGATCGGCCGTAAGCGACATACGCTTCCTCCATAAAAGAATACCAGCACTGCCCAAATACAGCGCAACTTGACAAAATGTGTATCGCTGAGTACTATATGATCTTTTCCTGTCCCCAGAACTTCTCAATCAGGTTCCCCGTGAACAAACGCAAACGCCATCCACTTATCCTGCCGGTTTACCTGCCCACGCTCATCCTGTCTTTTGGCCGAGGCATGCTCATCCCCACCTTGCCATTGTACGCCAAAACTTTCGATATCTCATATGGCCTGGTGGGCCTGGTCCTGGCCGCTGAGGGCATCGGCCAACTCATAGGAGATATCCCGGGCGGCATTTTGTTGCGCAAAATTGGGCGCAAAGGCGTTATGGTACTCGGTGTAGCATGCGTGGCCCTCTCCGTAATGGCTCTCTTCTGGGCCCACCACATCTACGAAGTCCTCTTATACCGGCTACTGGCCGGATTTGGGGGCGCACTCTGGAATATTTCCCGGCACGCATATATGGCCGACGCAACCGCTGTGTACCAGCGCGGCAGAGCCCTCTCCATATTTGGCGGCATCAACCGCATTGGCACATTTGCGGGTCCAGCCGTAGGCGGTGCCGTAGCAGCCGGGTTTGGCCTGGCTATCCCGTTTCTTCTATACGGAGGATTGGCAGCCTGCGTTATTGCCACCACGCTCCTCTTCTTCGAGCAAGCCGAACCCCCGGAACCCAGAACGCTGGCTTCTGCACCCATCAATCCTTTGCACCACTACGCGGACGTGTTCAAAGTCCACTTCCGGAACCTGTCCACGGCCGGAGCGGGGCAACTGTTCGCCCAAATGATCCGCGCAGGGCGTCACGTAGTAGTCCCTCTCTACGCCGCAGACGTCGTAGGCCTGGATGTACAGGATGTGGGATGGATTCTCAGCATTTCAGCTTTCATCGACATGTCCATGTTTTATCCCGCAGGACTCATCATGGATCGATTTGGCCGAAAATACGCAATGGTACCCTGCTTTTTCATCCAGGCCGTCGGCATGGCCTGCATCCCCCTGTCTGCTACATTCACAGGTCTGCTCCTGGCCACCTCGCTGCTCGGCTTTGGAAACGGGATTGGCTCGGGTACCATGATGACATTGGGCGCAGATCTGGCCCCCAAAGAATCGATGGGCGAATTTCTGGGCATCTGGAGGCTCATTGGAGACACCGGCCAGATGGGAGGCCCCCTCGTTGTAGGCGGTGTTGCAGACCTGCTGGGCCTGTCCGCTGCAACCCTGGCCATTGCCGGGTTCGGCTTGATGGCTGCGGCAACCTTTGCGTTCCTTGTACCTGAAACGCTTACCCGAAAACCGCCCGACCCAGCCTGACCTTCTTGCACAACCCTGCCAAAATACTATTTCGACGTAGCCTTGTCAAAAAAGAAACGGTCCATGCATCAAGAAAAGCGGCGCGGCCCTCAATGGACCACGCCGCTTTTCGCGAGAACTGCCGGCCGGATATGTTACTGTAACAGAGACAACGCATTCTGCGGAAGCACATTTGCCTGTGCCAGCATAGAAGTCGTGGACTGCGTCAAAATTTGACTTCGGGTAAACTGACTCACTTCCTCCGCAATATCGGCATCCCGAATGGACGACTCAGATGCCTGGTTGTTCTCTGCT
>JAQCGA010000349.1 GCA_027619145.1 bacterium
GATCCTGCGGCCGCAGTATAAGAAGCAGAAACAGCATCAGGCCATGATCGATTCGCTGGATAAAGGGGCCAAGGTTGTAACCACCGGCGGGGTACACGGGACGATTGTAGGGATCAAGGATAAAGAAGGAATCCTGGTGTTGCAGGTAGCCAAAGATGTTCGAATTGAGGTGTCCCGTAGCGCGGTATCACGGCTGGCAGAAGGCAAAGAAGAGAAGAAGTAGGCCAGAACGATAAGCCTGAGGAGTGTGATGTGAGGTTGGTATTTATGGGGACGCCGGATTTTGCGGTGCCTTCGTTGGAAAGGTTGGCAAAAAGCGAACATGAGCTGGTTGGGGTGGTTACGCGGCCGGACCGGCAGCAGGGGCGGGGGCGGAAGGTGTTGCCGCCTCCGGTGAAGGTGACGGCCCAGCGTTTGGGTTTGCCGGTGGTGCAGCCAGAGATGTTGCGGGAGCCAGGTTTTCTGGAGGCGTTGCACGGGTTGGAGGCAGACCTGTTCGTGGTGGTCGCTTTTGTGATTTTGCCGGGGGTTGTGCTGAAGGTTCCGAAGTATGGGTCGGTGAATCTGCACCCATCGTTGCTGCCCAAATATCGAGGTGCTGCGCCCATCAACTGGGCGGTGATCCGGGGAGAGGCGGAGACGGGGTTGACGGTTTTTCGGCTGACGTCAAAGGTAGATGCGGGAGATCTTCTGTACCAGGAAACGGTACCGATTGGGCCGGATGAGACGGCGGGCGAGCTGTACGAACGGTTGAAGGTGCAGGGTGCGGAAGCAGTGGTACGCGCGGTAGACGCTCTGTCACAGGGTACGGCAACACCCCGGCCGCAGTCCAATGACGGGGTGACGAAAGCGCCCAAGTTAGAGAAGGGAGATGGGCGGATCGATTGGACAAAAGACGCGGTATCGATTCGCAACCTGATTCGGGGAACCAACCCATTCCCGGGGGCGTTTACTCAGTTAAAGAGTGAGAATTTAAAGGTGCATCGGGCGGAGCTGGCTGAAGGTTTGGGGCGACCCGGCGAGGTGATTCTGGCAGATGGAAAACAGGGGCTGGTGGTGGCAACCGCGTGCGGTGCGCTGTCGCTGGAAGAGGTCCAGCCAGCAGGGAAAGGGCGAATAAGTGGTGCAGAACTGGTGCGCGGATACCGCGTTGAGAAGGGCGAGGTGCTGGGGTAAGAAAAAATAGAACAGATACGTGACACAGGATAGAGATGTTCGGTATATTTACAATAGTGGTTCGTGGTTTTTGGTTGTAGAACAAAAAAAGTTGATTTAGCAGGAGGTGCAAGCCGTGTTTCCATTCTTTTTCGATCCGACCATGGTGCTTGTGATTCCGGGATTTCTGCTCGCACTGTGGGCGCAGTATAAAGTGAAAAGTACCTTTTCCAAATACAGTGAGACCGTCTCCCGGCGTGGACTCACTGCCGAGCAGATCGCGCGGGATATTCTGAAGCGTGGTGGTTTGTCTGTGAACGTTGAGCACGTTCCCGGAGATTTGAGCGACCATTATGATCCGAGGGATCATACGTTGCGGCTGTCGGACAGCACGTACGGGTCGCGATCGCTGGCAGCCATTGGTGTGGCGGCCCACGAAGCAGGCCACGCTTTCCAGCACGCACGCGGGTATGTTCCCCTGTCGTTGCGTTCGAATCTTGTGCCGGTGGCCAATTTTGGTTCCTGGCTGGGCATGCCGCTGTTTTTTATCGGGCTGTTCCTGCAATCCGGCATTTTGCTCCAGCTCGGGATTGTATTCTTTTCGTTTGCGGTGTTGTTCGGGTTGATCACGTTGCCGGTAGAGTTTAACGCCAGTAACCGTGCGATTGCAATTTTGCGCGATGGCGGATACCTGGCCGAAGATGAAATTCCGGCGGCCCGGAAGGTACTCAATGCCGCAGCGTGGACCTACGTTGCGTCTGCACTGGTGGCTGTGCTGCACCTGTTGCGGTTGCTGATTCTGTCCGGCGTTCTGGGCGGCAGAAGAGACGAGTAGTTGTGGGACGCGGGGGCGGATGACCAGTCGCCTCCGCATTCGTTTTATTAACAGGAGGGACGTTATGTACGATGTGGTGACGTTCGGTGAAGCGATGGTACGGCTTTCATCGCCTGAGTATCGCCGGCTGGAAAACGCAACCAAGCTGGACGTGGAGGTGGGCGGCGGTGAATACAACGTGGCAGTGGGCTGTGCACATCTGGGTCTGAAGGCGGCGTGGGTGTCCCGGCTGGTGGAGAATTGGACGGGCTGGATTATTCGGAACAAAGGACGCGAGCACGGTGTGGACATGTCCAATATTGTCTGGGCGAAGTTCGATGGGGTAGGCCTGGAGCGCAACGGGTTCTATCATATGGAAGTGGGTGTAGGACCCCGGGCCAGTGCGGTGACGTACGACCGGGGCCATTCGGCCATTTCGAAAATTGAATCGGGCATGGTGGATTGGAAGAAGATTTTTAAAGGGGCGAAGTGGTTTCACGTGAGTGGCATTACGCCGGCGCTTTCAGATGGGGCCGCAGCCGCAACGCTGGAGGCGCTGAAGGCCGCCAGTGCAGCAGGGGTGACAACGAGTTACGATTTGAACTTCCGTTCCAAGCTGTGGAGTTCGGAAAAAGCGCAGGCGACCACGAAGCAGTTTATCCCGCACGTGAAGGTGTTGATTGGGAACGAAGAAGATTTTGATAAGGTACTGGGGTTGAAGGCCGAAGGTACGGGCGAAGACTACAGCGAGCTAGACCCGGAGGGGTACAAGGGGGTGGCCCGGCGGGCGGTGGAGCAGTATCCCAATGTAGAGTACGTGGGTACCACGTTGCGGGTGGCCAAGACGGGACTGCTGAACGACTGGCGTACCCTGTTGTATAATGGCAAAGAATTTTATCTGTCTCGGATTTATGAGAACCTGGAAATTGTGGATCGCGTGGGCGGTGGAGACAATTTTTCGGCCGGGCTGATTACCAGTTTGATTGAAGGCAAGGACCCGCAGGCGGCGATAGATTTCGCCGGGGCATATTCGGCGCTGGCGCACACGTTCCCAGGCGATGTGAACTGGGCGACCCGGTCTGAAGCCGAGTCCGCAATGAAGGGTGGCGGGGCGAGAATCCGACGGTAGAGAAAAAACAATTATCAATTATCAATTGGCAATTATCAATTATCAATTGCTGAGGACTGGTCAGGGAGGTAAGGCAATGGCAGGTGTACTGGAGCGGATTATCGACTGCGGTGTTGTGGCGGTGTTGCGGACGGATTCTCCTTCGCAATTGATGGACGTATCGAAGGCATTGCGCGAAGGCGGCGTGGTGGCTATTGAAGTGACCATGACGGTGCCGGGGGCGTTGAAGGTGATTGAAGAAGCCTCTGCAAAGATGGAGGATACGATTGTGGGTGTGGGCTCGGTGCTGGATTCTGAGACGGCGCGTGCCGCAATTCTGTCCGGGGCGGAATACGTGGTGAGCCCGGTGTTGAATCTGGGTGTGATTGAGATGGCGAAGCGGTATGGTAAGGTAGTGATGCCGGCGGGGTTCACACCTACGGAAATTATTACAGCCTGGCAGGCGGGCGCAGATGTGGTGAAGGTGTTCCCGGCCGGGGTGGGTGGTCCGTCGTATTTCAAGGATGTGCTGGGACCGCTGCCGCAGGTGAAGCTGATGCCTACCGGTGGTGTGGATGCAAAGACAACGCCGGAGTTTATCAAGGCTGGTGCTGTGGCCGTAGGTGCGGGTAGTGCGATGGTGGATAAGAAGGCGGTGGCAGAGAAGGATTGGAAAAAATTGACGGAGACGGCCCGGTCGTTTGTGGATGCCGTAAAGCAGGCGCGGGCCGGGAAGTGAGCCGTTTTACCGTTGGCGTAGACCTGGGTGGGACCAATACCCGATCGGGGCTGGTTGATCCGGCAGGCAACATTGTGAAGCGCGCACGGCGCCCTACCCGGTTGGACCTGGGCAGCGACGGTGTGGTCAATGGGATCGCGGATTGCGTCCAGGACGTGATCCGCGATCTTGCACCCGGTACGGTTCGTGGTGTGGGCGTGGGTGCGCCCGGTCCGCTGGATCCGTTCGAGGGTGTGATTATTTCACCGGAGAATTTACCCTGTATGCACGGGGTGCGGCTGAAGGATCGGCTGGAGGATACGCTGGGGTTTTCTGTGGTGGTGGACAACGATGCAAACCTGGCGGCCTATGGCGAACAGTGGCAGGGTGCCGGGCGTGGAGTGGATCATTTTCTGTGCGTGACGTTGGGAACGGGTGTGGGTGGTGGGTGGATCTGCAATGGCGAGTTGATGCGTGGTTTTAATGGCAATGCAGCCGAGGTGGGGCATGTGACGATTGATTTGCACGGCCCGCGTTGCCCCTGTGGGAACTATGGTTGTTTGGAGTTGTATGCGTCTGCTACGGCAATGGTGCGGCGTACCCGGGAGAAGTTGGAGGCGGATCGGCCTGAGACCATTTTGAACATCGAGGGTTTGACCACGCAGACGATTTTTGAAGCGGCTGAATCGGGCGATGTTTTTGCCGCGAAGATGTTCGAAGAAACGGGGTTCTTGCTGGGGGTGGGGCTGGTGAGTATGGTCAGTTTGTTAAACGTAGAGGTTGTGGCGTTGTGTGGGGGTCTGGCGCAGGCTGGGGAGCGGTTGTTTGATCCAGCGCGGCGAACGTTTAGGGACCGGGGTACGGTGGGTGTGAAGGAATACGTGCGGATTGTGCCGGGTGAACTGGGAGACGATGCGGGTATTCTGGGTGCGGCGAGGCTTGCGGGGAATCAATAGGTGGATCAAAGGCCGGGCAGGCACGGGGGCCTGCCCCTACGAAAGTCCCCGCAACACCACCGGTTCTCCTTTGCGTCTTTGCGTGAGGGCAGCCTTTGCCTTGGAGGTCTGGTGAGGAAGATTGTTTTGCTATTGTTCGGAGTGATGGTAGTGGGCTGGACGTGTTCGGTGAGCGCTGTAGAGCCGGATACAACGAAGGTGGATTCGGTTCGGTCTCCGAGAGGTGCCATGTTGCGGTCTCTGGCAGTACCGGGTTGGGGCCAGTTTTACAACGGTCGTACGTTTAAGGGGAGCTTGATTG
>JAQCGA010000350.1 GCA_027619145.1 bacterium
CGACGTTCAGTTTTTCCCATATGGATCGAAGGAGGTATCCGAGGTAAAAGGCGCGGAAAAACTTGAGAGCATCGTCGAGTTTTTTATGGCTTGCATGGTCAACAACCCAACGGAACGCCGCACCGTGTACCTGAGCAAGCCCTACTTGGACCGCCTGAATCGTTCCAGTCTGGAAGGGCTCGGATATTATAGCGTTGTGGGCGCACAGCAGGCAACCGTGCTTCCGAAAATTTTTGCCAAGAAACAATCTAAAGGCAAAAGTGTGATGGAACGCCAATTGGCCGCTCGGTCTGGTGGTGCCATGGACTCGCGCAAATTGCGCATGATTGAGGACATTCAAGATCGGTACCAGTTGCTTACCCGCGAACGTAAAATTTGGTTCCAAAAAAGCCGTAAGAAATCCGTGATTGGTAACTGGGAAAACGATATGGCCCTGCTGAGTTTTTCTACTGCTTATGGGCTGCCTATGAATGACGCTTATTCCATGCGGCAAATCGTGATGCCCTGTGAAATTTCGGATATCGGGGTAGAGAACATCACGCTGAAACCAGTTCCGTTTGAAGATGCCCGCTCCCGGGAACTGGATTTTAAGGAATTTGTGCGACAGGAAGACGGTTTTCAGGTTGAATTACTCAATTTTAGTGTGGGTGGGGGGCAGATCCGGGGAACCGACGGACACGAAGAGGCATTTCTGAAATACCTGGTGGGTGAGGGCTATGAAGATATGCATTTTATGGAGCGTGTAGAGGCGCTTCAGCGGTATGCCGTCATGTTGCACTTTTACCCTGTGATGAACTTCGTTCGCAGCGATATCCGCGATTACGAACCTTATCTACCGTTGCGGATTCCTGTGATTGCACGCGTCGCCCGTTTTCGTACCACCCGCGCGAAAGACACCGATGAACCCGTGATTACATCGTTGGGCATGGAGTTTATTTACAATCCGGCACTGGACAGTTATTCACGGGATATTAACGAGTACGATCAGTGGGAGCAAATTACGCCGCCCACGGAAAATGCTTACTTTATTGCGGTTCACAAGTCACTCCAGCTCCTCTTTGGTTTTGACCGTTCGAAAGAAGAGAGTTTCCGAGACGAGAAAACCAAAGAAACAAAAAATGACCCCGAAGAGCCCGAATCGACGGATGAATCCGAGTTGGAAAAAGGATAAGCAAAAGGCAAACGGCACGCATTGGGAGGGCCGGTTACGCCGCGGCTCTCCTTTTCTTGTTTTGCAAGAGCGCCTGGAAAAATTCTGTGCCCTTGACAAAATTCGGCTCAAGGATTATACTACGTTAGCTCCGGTTCCAGACTACCTGCCTGTGTGTATCGTGTCTGAAAGGAATGGCATTATGACCCAGGAAAACCCTGAAAACCCTGCTTTCAGCGAAGATGATGAGATTCTTTCTCGTTTAACGGATCCGGTTGATATTGAAGCTTTTTCGAATCTCATGCAATACGCACACGAGCAAGGAATAAGCGCTACAGATTTTGTTCGAGAAGAACCCAAGCGCACGTCGCGAAAAGCGATTCAAAAGCTCTGTTTAAAGAACCGGAAACGCTCGTTAAGGGCACAAATCGAATCGGTTGTGAGAGGGTTGTGGGAGCGCCCTGCCGAAAACCCGGAGGCTGCTATGCTCAATGGCTTGTTTGGCCCTGCCAGCCGGCCTCCGGAGGCTGGCCGAAATGGGCAGCACAGGAAGGTTTGATTTTTTGGAACAGATCCAGGTACTCCAGGCCCATATTTTTGAGTTGGAGGAACTCGTTGAAAATCTGCTGGCAGATGCGCGATCCGGCGATTGTTCAGCGCGGGAGCTGATGGTTCACCTGCATCGTGAGGTGATGGAAAAGCGGCAGCGGCTCAGGAAATTGTACGGAAAAAAAAGCTAAACATGTTGTCGAAGCCGAATGTCTGGAACGCGGCGTGCAGAGTTTTTCGTTTTTGCATCGTGCGTTCCGTTTTTTTGTGCCTATCAATGGGCGGGTGGATATTTTGTTATGGAACGAGTTCTGGCGGTGGACTACGGGCGCCGAAGGATAGGCGTGGCGGTTAGCGATGCTCTCGGGATGACGGCCCAGGGATTGCCCACTCTGGCAATTCGGGGGAAGCAAGATGCGGTAGCTGCTGTTGCTGCCGAGGCTGTAGAGTGGCAAGCAGGAACAATCCTGGTGGGATTGCCTTTGAATATGGACGGGAGCAGGGGGGGGATGGCAGACGAGGTTGAAGCGTTTGCTGAGGCACTTCGCTTGCAAACGGGACTTCCGGTGCGGTGTTGGGACGAGCGATGGACGAGCCAGGAGGCGCACCGCGCGATGCAGAAAATGGGGCTTTCAAGCCGTAATAACAAGGGGGCGGTGGACCGGATTTCGGCTACTTTACTGTTGGACGGTTATTTGCGGTCATTGAGTCATTCGAATGGGCCGTATGAGTGAAGACTACCACATGCAACAGGCGGATACGCCGGACGAGGTTCGGGAACCGAGGTGGGGCCCACTTTCAAGAAGGGCCATGCTTGCCGTTGTTTCGTGCCTGATTGTGGCAGCCAGCCTGGCGGGTGTGGGCGTGGCAGCGTGGCTGTTGAACAGACCCGTGGGTGGCCCTTTGAAGGAAGTAACGATCCAGAAGGGGATGTCTGTGACCAGGATTGCCCGTTTGCTGTATCGAGAGGGAGTCATCCGAAGCCCTCGGCTTCTTGAGCTTTTTTCGTTGTGGAGCCGGAATAGCCGCCGGCTTACGGCCGGAGTACATCCGTTTCCCGGTCAACTGACCACGTGGCAGGTGCTTCAGGAACTGGAAGTGCCGCGAGATGTAACTCGCGATGTGACCATTCAAGAAGGACTTCGCCGGGAGCATACGGCCCGCCTGCTTGCCCAGGCCCTCGGGCTGGATGAGTCCAGACTGATTGCTTTAACAGAAGACCCGGAATTTTGCCGATCCCTGGGGGTTGAGGCGAATACACTGGAAGGCTACCTGTTTCCCGAGACGTACCGATTTTCAGTAACAACAAGCGAGGCCCAGGTCCTGCGTGTGATGGTCAGCCATTTTTTTCGTGTATTTGATGAACAGAAGAAAGCACGCGCACAAGAAATGGGCTTTTCAATGCACGAAGCTGTTACCCTCGCCTCCATTGTAGAAGGCGAAGCACAGGTGGACGAAGAGCGCCCCCTTATTGCAGCGGTTTACCTCAATCGGCTACGCAAACGCATGCGTCTGCAAGCCGATCCTACCGTGCAATATGCGATCAAGGATGGGCCGCGCCGACTTTTTTATAAAGATTATGGGGTAGATTCGCCGTACAACACATACCGCCATTCCGGGTTGCCTCCAGGCCCTATTCTGAGCCCCGGAGAAGCCTCGCTGGTTTCCGTGCTTTATCCGGCAAAGGTGGAGGATCTCTACTTTGTGGCCAAGGGGGACGGTTCGCATATTTTTTCACGCAATGCAGCCGAACATGAAAAGGCGAAGCGACAGACCCGGTGGGCGCGGCGAAGAAGCTGGAATCGACCGGAGGCCCGATAGGGCCAGATGTTATATCTGAATTGAGCGAAAGGGACGGGATGACGGTTCTTGAAGGACTGAATACACATCAGTGCGAAGCCGTTCAAATTGTGGACGGTCCGCTCCTGATCCTGGCTGGGGCCGGGTCCGGAAAAACCAGGGTGCTTACCCGACGAATTGCCTATCTTGCGGAGCAATGCGGCGTTCCAGTTGGGAAGATTCTGGCCATGACGTTTACCAATAAGGCTGCCGCAGAGATGCGCGAACGCGTAGAGGTGCTTTTGGACCGGCCCACACGCGGGATGTGGATTGGCACATTCCACTCGATTTGCGCTCGCCTTTTGCGTGAAGAAGCCGAGCATGTAGGGCTGCAAAGCAATTTTGTGATTTATGATTCCGATGATCAGTTAACTCTGGTCCGGCAGGTCATTCGAGATCAAGAAGTATCTGATAAACAATTCCCACCGAAGCAGGTGCGCGCCCGAATCAGCCAGGAGAAGAATCGGATGGTAGAGCCTGGCACATTCGCTCTGCGTGCCAGTACTTTTTATGAACAGCAGGTGGCCAGGATCTACCGCCAGTACCAGGATGCGCTCCGGCAAAACAATGCCGTGGATTTTGATGATTTGTTGATGTTGAGCGTGCAACTTTTCAGGGACCACGAAGACGTCCTGGCTCGATATCAGGAGCGGTTCCAATACGTTTTGATTGATGAGTATCAGGATACGAACCGGCCGCAGTATTTATTGGCGCAAATGCTGGTTGCTGGGCATGGAAATATTTGTGTGGTCGGTGACGATGACCAGAGTATATACGCCTGGCGAGGGGCGGACATTCGGAATATTCTGGATTTTGAAAAAGATTTCCAAAATGCGCAAGTCATTCGCCTGGAACAGAATTATCGGTCCACCCCGGTGATTTTGGATGCTGGAAACGCTGTGATTCGAAACAATATGGGTCGGAAGGGCAAGGAATTGTGGACGGATCGGGCAGGTGGAGACAAGATCCGAATGAAGCGGTGTGTAGACGAACGAGAAGAAGCCCGGTGGATTTCGGGCGTGATGCAGCAGCTTCGAGGCAAATACGCGTTTCGGGACATGGCGGTACTGTACCGGACCAACGCTCAGTCTCGGGCCCTGGAAGAAGGGCTGCGGCGCGAGGCAATTCCTTATACCATCGTAGGCGGGCTGCGTTTTTACGAGCGAAAAGAGGTCAAGGATATATTGTCCTACCTGCGCCTGATCGCAAACCCACGGGATTCGATTGGCCTGGGGAGGATTATCAATACGCCGCGCCGGGGCATTGGAGACTCGTCGGTAAAAAAACTGATCGATTTTGCAACAGGCGAGGGGATTGCACTCTACGATGCTCTGGGAAGGTTGGGTGAGATCCCGGAGATCCCGACGCGGACGCGCAAGTCGATGGCGAGCTTTTTTGAGCAGATGGAAGGATTCAGGGAGGAGAGCAGCCGGGTTCCGGCAGACGAACTTGCGGCTTTGGTGGTTTCGGGAATCGGGTATATGGAAACGCTTGCCGAACTGGCCCCTGTAG
>JAQCGA010000351.1 GCA_027619145.1 bacterium
TGGATGCGCAGCCTGCAAAACACCGCCGTTTTCGAGAAGATGTACTTGTAGCGCTGGGGGGATTGGAACAGGAAGATGCTACACAGGTGCTGTCGGTGCGGTTGAAATCTGCCGGGCTCCGGCCCCGGTCGTCCCAACAACTGGCTTCAGAAATGGGCGTGGCATTGCCGGATGTGAAGGAGCGGTTGGAACTGCTGGTGAAGGCGAAACAGGCCGTGGTATTCGAGCAGGCAGGGCGCGAATTATGTGCATCTGTAGATGCGTGGGAGGAGTTGCAGACGAAGGTTTGCAGCGCGTTGCAGCGGTTTCACGAGGCCAATCCGTTGCGGCCTGGGCTACGGCGAAGCGAGCTACAATCCCAGGTTGCAGGAGCGCCTGCGCCGACGTTTTTCGAAGAAGGTGTGGAGCACCTGTTACGGGAGGGGAAGGTGAAGGCGGATGGGCCATTGTTGCGTTTGGCAGACCACCGGATCCAGTTTTCCGAAGAGCAGGGACGGCTTCAAGAGAAGATTCAGAATGTGCTTCTGGAAGGAAAAGCCGCACCGCCGGACTTGAATGAGTTGAGTGAAACCGTTGAAGGTGACGCAGATGCGGTACGTACGGTTGTAGCAGCTATGCAGGCAATGGGAGATCTGGTTCGGCTGGAAGAAAGCCTTTTGTTCCATCCGGATGTGTTGCAGGAGATTGAACAGGCTCTGGTGGCGTATCTGCAAGCCAACGGGCAGGTGGGCGTTTCTGAGTTCAGGGATCTGATAGGCACAACACGCAAATACGCGGTTCCTCTGTTGAATTATTTTGACAACCGGGGGGTAACGGTGCGCGATGGGGATGTGCGGGTGTTGCGAGGAGAAAAAGGTTGACGGCGCAGGGTGAGTAACCGAAATGGCGTGGTGATGATCTGGCTGTTGACAGTGGAACCACCGTGGTGTATGTTAACAAGATTGTGTGATCGTCTTGACATGGAGTGGACAACGCCGTAGATTGCACACAGGAAATTTGCTTATCAACTGGCCGGGAGCTTGTGAGGTTTTTTCTATGGTTTTTTCGAGAGGTCAAATTTGGCTGTTCCAGGCGGGATGGCTGGTGGTTTTGTACTTTTGCCTGGCGGCCCATGTGCACGCCCGGGAGGTTGATATGCCGGAACTGAAGGTTTTTCTGGACGGCGAAGAGGCCGTTCTTTCGCCTGGTCCCCGTTTGTCTGGAGACCGGGTGCTGGTGCCTTTGAAAGCGTTTTCAGCCCTGGTTGGGGCGGAGGCCAAGAAGCTGAGTAGCGACGGTCCGTTGGCCGTGTGCAGGGAAGACCTGTGTATTCCGCTGGATACAGGAGACCAGCAGACGGTGGCGGTGGACGGTGTGTTGTTTGCACCGCTGGATGCGTTCGGGGAGCCACTGGGGTTGAGCTGGTCTGTGGAGAGCGGTGTAGTGAATGTGAGTACGTCAGCGAGTGCAGCGCAAGAAGGCCTGGGTATTGGAGACCGACCCCCGGCCTTCATGTTGCTGGATCTGTATACCGGGGAACCGGTTTCAATAGAAGATTACAGGGGAAAGAGGACCGCGTTTTATATGTGGGCTTCCTGGTGAGGATGCCGGGGCCAACTGCCTGGATGGCAGTCTTTTTACGAAGCGCATAAAGAGCAGGTAGAAGTGGTGGTTATTGCCAATGACGTGCAGGGTGCCGAGGTGGCCAAGCCCTGGGTGGAGAAGGCGGGTGGAACGTACCGGGCATTGCTGGATCGGCGGAATATTATTGGGAATGCGTACCATCTAAAGTATGTGCCGGTCGGCATTCTGGTGGACGAGGAAGGGCGGCTGGTTCGTTCGGTGGGTAGTGTGAATATTGACAACGAGGCGTTCCGGGCCGAGTTGACCGAGTGGGCGACTACCGGGCGGATTCCGGCGGCCTGGATTGAGGCGGATCAAGGTGCTGTGCTGAGCGAGATGACCCCGGCGGAGAGGGAGGCGGATGCCCGGTTTCAGCTCGCGCTTGTCCTGCTGGAAAATGGCAAGCGGGAAGAAGCGATTTCCGAGTTGAAGCGGGCGTTTCAGGAGGACCCGCAGAACTGGCTGATTCGTAAGCAGCTCTGGGCTGTGGAGCACCCGGAGGTGTTTTACGAAGGGAATGTGGATTATGCCTGGCAGAAGGAACAGGTTGCTCGGGAGAATGAGGAACTGGAGAAAAAAAAGAAGTAAGTGGATTACAATGACAACCGTTATGGAAAGGCTTCAGAAAGAAAATGAGAAGCAGGATTGACAATTATCAAATGACAATTATCAAATGACAATTCGAGGTGGTTGGCGGAAAGAGGGTTGCGCGATGAAGTGGCGGGATCGAGCCAAGCGGTTGACGCAAATGGTCAGTTGTGGTGGGTGAGCGTCTAAAATGGATCCAGCGGTGCTGGATGCGATCTTAAAAGGCTTGCCACAGATCTCACACCCGGACCTGTTGGTGGGGCTGAATACGGCGGATGATGCGGGCGTGTTCCGGATTTCTCCGGACATTGCGTTGATCCAGACGGTGGATTTTTTTACGCCAATTGTGGATGATCCGTACCTGTATGGACAAGTGGCAGCGGCCAATTCGTTGAGTGATGTGTACGCAATGGGCGGCCGCCCGATCACAGCGTTAAATATCTGTGCTTTTCCGAGCGATGAAATGGAGCCGGAAATGATTGCAGAAATCTTGCGCGGTGGTCAGGAGAAAGTTGCCGAGGCCGGTGCTGTGCTGGTGGGGGGGCATACGATTGATGATCCGGAGCCCAAATACGGGCTTTCCGTAACCGGCATCGTTCATCCGGATCGGGTGGTATCGAATGCCGGAGCGAAGCCGGGCGATCGCTTGATTCTGAGCAAGCCGTTGGGCACCGGCCTTGTGTCGGATGCGTATATGGACGATGCGGTTTCCGAGGAAGAAATGGCTCCGGTTGTGGATTCGATGCGGGCGTTGAACCGGATTGCTGCCGAGCAAATGGTTGCGTTCGGTGTGGAGGCCTGTACGGATATTACGGGTTTTGGCTTGATGGGCCACGGACGGGAGATGGCTGTGGCCAGTGGGGTTGGGCTCCGAATCCAGTTTTCGAAGATTCCAGTTTTTGAACTGGCTCTTCGGATTGCTGCGGAGCGCCAGGGGGGCGGACTGCGGCGGAATCGGTTGACGTTTGAGCCGTTCGTGCGCGTGGATGGGGCTGTGACGGAGACGCAGCTTCGTTTGCTGTTTGATCCACAGACTTCGGGTGGGCTCTTGATGGCGGTGTCGGGTGAAACGTCCCAGGCATTGCTTACTGCGTTGCTGGAAGCGGGGTTGGCTGCTGCAGTGATTGGTGAGGTTGTGGTGGATCATCCCGGGCAGATTGAGGTGGCGGAATGATCGAAGACAGTATTTGAGGATGGATGGATTGCAATTTGCAATTCCGAAAGCTCTGTTTTTCAAGGGAGTGGATGGGGCACTGGTGGCCCTCGCGGGCTTCAAACCCGTTGCGGCGTGCTAATCCCACGCTGGGTGGGTTCGATTCCCACACATTCCCGCCACTTTGAGCGCGGGGCGTCCTGGTGAAGACGTCCTGCGCTTTTTGTGTACGGAGGCGTTGACAAACCTGGGAAGCTGATGTAGATTGATGCGGATTTCATGAGAACAGACATCCATCACATATACGATGAGGTGAATTCTATGAAGCGGATTCTGATTGTGTGTTGCACGGTTTTGCTTTTCTACGGAACTGCTGGTGCCTGGTGGGCTGGTGGACACGGTGTGTTGACCCGAGCGGCGGTTCGTGCGGTTCCCGAAGAGGTTCCTGCTTTTTTTCGGAGCGGTGAGTTGCTTGCATCACACTGTGTGTTCGATCCGGACGTGGCCAAGAACCGGGGGACCCCGCTGGTGCGCGGTGCTGAACATCCGGAGCATTACCTGGATCTGGAATGGATGAAAGGTGCCCAGTTGCCTCAAATCCGGTACGAATTTGTCGCGTTGTGCGATTCGATTGGGGTTCGTCCTGAAACGGTGGGGTTTTTGCCGTATGCAGCAGCAGAGTGGACCGAGCGGCTGGCGGTTGCGTTTGCCGAGCACCGTAAGTGGCCAGACAATATTCAGGTTCAGCAGAAGTGTCTGGTGTATGCAGGCTTTCTGGCACATTATGCACAGGATCTGTGCCAGCCATTGCATACGACCATTCATTTTAATGGACGTGCGAATGCAGACGGTTCGTCTTCCAATTCTGGCATCCACGAGAAGGTAGATGGGTTGATTGAGTTTCTGAAACTTACGCCGGAAGAGCTTGCAAACGGGCAGCAGGTGGCTCCGCTTGCAGACCTGATGCCGGATGTATTGGAGGCTTTTGCGAAATCGTTTTCGCTGGTGGACCGGGTGTATGAACTGGAAGCGAACCTTCCCACTGCCGGAGATGAAAACTGGAAGCGCGATTCTGACGTGATCGATTTTGCGCAGGATCGCACGCGGGAAGCGGTGCGGTTTACGGCGGCGCTGTACCTGACGGCATGGAAGCGTTCTGCAGAGATCCGGGTTCCGGGATGGCTGGACCGCGCAAAGCTGGATCAGTAGGCCGAGGATATTCCGCAGGTTGAACTGGAGGGGAGACACGGGTGAATTTCTTGCTGATTGGGATTGATAGCCTGCGCGCAGACCGGCTGGGTTGTTACGGGTACGGACGGCAGACCAGCCCGTTTCTGGATAGGCTGGCGAAAGAAGGAACGGTTTGTGAGCAGTTTTTTGCCCCCGGTATTCCCACGCAACCTTCGTTTACAACGCTGTTCACCGGACAGTGGCCTACGACGCATGGGATTGTAGCGCACAGGGGCAACTGGACGCTTGCGGAAGATGCACCTTTTTTACCGGAAATTTTGCAGAAGGCGGGGTATGCTACGGCTGCGGTGGATAACCTGGCAGATCATCACCAGAGCTGGTTCGCCCGTGGGTTTGAAGATTATATCAATCCGCGCGAACCCGGTACGTACCCGGATTGTTTCCAGTTCAACCGGGCGGCCATAAACTGGTTACATAAAAAGCGGCGAGA
>JAQCGA010000352.1 GCA_027619145.1 bacterium
TATCACGAATTACCATAAATTGCGGCGGCAGTATGAGCAAGAAGATGTTCACTTTTATACGGAGAACGATTCCGAAATTATTGGAATTTACCTGGGCCGCCAGATCGCAAAAGGGTTGTCATTGCTGGAGGCGATGGAGCGCTCCATGACGGACCTGGGCGGGTCATTCAGCTATTTGGCGGCAACACCAGATGCAATGGGATTTGCACGGGATCCGTATGCATTCAAACCGCTGTTGTTTGCCGAGACTTCGGATTTTGTGGTGGTGGCTACGGAAGAAATTGCGATCCGTTCGGCCCTGGAAGGAACATTTGACGTGGTGGAAGCCCAGGCAAAGGATGTTCGAATATGGCAGAGTTGACGTGCAAAGGCAAAACGACTCGAGAAATCAACGGTGAGATTCGTGCGTTGATTTCCAATGGAGAAAAAGAGATCCAAGTGAAAGACCCCGGGGCCAGGCACAATCTGGCCGTGGCCGTGCTGGAACCGGTGCGGGTTACGTTGAAAGGTAGCGTGGGGTATTATTGTGGTGGAATGATTGACGGCGCGGCCATTGAGGTACACGGAAGCGCAGGCTGGGGCTTGGCCGAATCGATGCTGGATGGAAAGGTGGAAGTGCGTGGAAACGCCGGCAATGGTTCGGCTGCTGCGATCCGGGGTGGAACCGTGGTCATTCACGGAGATGCGGCAGCTCGATTGGGTGTGGCGATGAAGGGCGGGCTGGTTCTGGTTGGCGGGAGTTGTGGATACATGGCGGGGTTTATGGGGCAGAGAGGCACACTGGTTGTGTGTGGAAATACGGGGCCTGCGTTTGCAGATTCCATGTACGAAACGGTTTGTTTTGTGGGCGGCGAAATTGCAGAACTTGGAAACGATGCGGTGGTGGAAGAGCCCACGGAAGAAGACCGTGCGTTTCTTACGAAGGTGATCAAAGAACATCTGGGTACGCAGAAGGATGTGTCCGCGTTCAAGAAAGTGGTATCCGGACGCAAGCTGTGGAATTTTGATAAAGATGAACGCGCCGTTTGGCGTGAAGCACTGTAGACGCAGTCACGAGTCGTGAGTCTCGCACCAGAAAGTGTGTTGACCTCTGATCCCTGACCCCTGATCCCTGAACTACACAAGAGGAAATATTGTTATGCCCGAAGAGATGGATCAAGACCACCACCCCATATCGGCGAGCCATACGTTTACGCCAGCGGTGATTGAAGATATTCAGGTGAAGTCGGAACTGGGGCGGTACCGGATTCGGGGGTTTGGTACGCTGCGGGAGCGGCGGTGGGCTACGTTTGATGATCTGACGTTTATTCCCTGTACGTTGACGCGGATTCCACTGGAAGGCTACCGCGAGCGCTGCGAGAGCAAAACTGTGCTGGGTACCCGGTATGCAAAAAAGCCTATTGAGTTGGATATTCCGATTATGATTACGGGAATGAGCTGGGGGGCGCTGTCTTATAATGCAAAGGTGGCGTTGGCCAAGGGTGCCCGGACGGTGGGTTCGTCCAATACAACGGGCGATGGCGGAATGTTGAAGGCCGAGAGAGAAGAGAGCCGGGTGTTGATTTACGAGGTGTTGCCTTCCCGGTACGGGATTAACGTGCACGATTTGCGCGTGGCAGATGGAATTGAGTTGACGATTGGGCAGGGTGCGAAACCTGGGACAGGTGGTCTGTTGCTGGGGGCGAAGGTACTGGATACGATCGCGCATCAGCGGGATTTGCCCCTTGGCGTAGATCAGCGCAGTCCTGCGCGGCATCCAGATTTTCTGGGGCCGGACGATATGGTGATTAAAATTGAGGAGTTGCGCGAAGCCACGGATTGGCAGGTACCTATTTTCGTTAAGATGGGTGCAACGCGCGTGTTCGACGATGTGCGTCTGGCGGCCAAGGCAGGTGCGGATGTGGTTGTGGTGGATGGGATGGAAGGTGGCACAGCTGCCTCGGCGGAGATCTGCCAGGAGCATACGGGCATTCCCACGCTGGCTGCTGTGTGTGAGGCACGGGCGGCTCTGGAAGATATTGGGATGTACGGGAAGGTGCAGTTGATTATTGCCGGAGGGATTCGGAACGGGGTGGATGCGGCCAAGGCGATGGCGCTGGGGGCGGATGCGGTGTACATTGGGACGGCGGCCTTGATGGCGCTGAACTGCAATAAGCCGCTTTATGTGGACGATTATAAGGCGATGGGGACAAAGCCGTACCATTGTCACCACTGTCACACGGGGAAATGTCCGGTGGGAATTACCACGCAGGACCCGGAGTTGATGAAGCGGTTGGAGGTTGAACCCGCAGCCGAGCGGGTGGCAAATTTTCTGCAGGCGATGACGTCGGAGATTCAGATCCTGGCGCGTGCGTGTGGCAAGGCGAATGTGCACGATCTGGAGCCAGAAGATCTGCGTGCGCTGAATTCGGAAGCGTCTATGATTACCGGGGTTCCGCTGGTGGGTACGAGACGTGTGGTAGGTGATGGGCCGGGGTGGGCGTGACGAAATGAAATTGTCAATTGCCAGGTAGCCATTCCCAATTGACAATGGTTGAACCCCTTCCTGCCAATCGTTTTTTCCAGTTTTTCTCGAATACTATTCAAACTTCACAGAGTATCCATATTATGTCCGTCAAATTGATCCGGCAGGCTCTCCGTGGGAATGGGCTGTTGCCCCGCATGTGGAACGACCGGCCGATGAAGTCTTCCTACGATGTGGTAATTATCGGTGGGGGGGCGCACGGTTTGGCCTGTGCATATTATCTTGCAGAAAAGCACGGTATTACGAATGTTGCCGTGCTGGACAAGGGGTATATTGGTTCGGGTGGAAGCGGCCGGAATACGGCAATTATTCGTAGCAATTATTTAACGTCAGAAGGTGTACGGTTTTACAATGAGAGTGTAAAACTGTACGAGGATATGGCGGAGGAACTGGACTTCAATGTGATGTTTAGCCAGCGGGGGCACCTGACTCTGGCACATACGGACGGAGCGGTGCGAACCATGCGGCGCAGGGCTGAAGTGAACAAGCTGGAAGGGGTGGATTCGCGGTTGATCTGGCCCGAGGAGATTGGCCGGTTATGTCCGGGGCTGGATTTAAGCGGTCATCCCAGGTATCCGATTCTGGCTGCGTTGTACCATCCGCCTGGAGGGATCATTCGGCACGATGCGGTCGTGTGGGGGTACGCGCATCAGGCGGATGTGCGGGGTGTGCATATTCACCAGCAGACGGAGGTGACGGGGATTCGGGTTGAAAAAGGGAAAGTGACGGGCGTGGACACGAGCCGGGGAACGATCCATGCGGGGACGGTTTTGAATGCGACGGCCGGGTGGGGATCTACCATTGCAGAGATGGCGGGTGTGAAGCTGGCTCTTACAACATTTCCGCTTCAGGCGTGTGTAACAGAGCCGGTAAAGCCGTTCTTGAATGTGGTGGTGGTTTCGGGCAGTTTGCACGTGTATGTGAGCCAGTCGGATCGTGGCGAGCTGGTGATGGGAGCCAGTGTGGACCCGTTTGCGTCGTATTCGATGAATTCTTCGTTGTCGTTTTTGGAAGGAATTGCGGGTCATATGCTGGAGCTGTTTCCATTTTTGAGCCGGGTACGGGTGTTGCGCCAGTGGGCCGGGTTGTGTGATATGACGCCAGATTATAGTCCGATTATGGGGTTCACTCCAGTAGAAGGTTTTCTGGTGGATGTGGGGTGGGGCACGTATGGATTCAAGGCATCACCCATTTGCGGGAAGACGATGGCTGAGCTGATTGCAACGGGAAAAACACCGGAGTTGATTGCACCGTTCCGTTGGTCCCGGTTTGAAGAGTTCGATCTGGTGGGTGAAAAGGGTGCGGCATCTGTGGGGCATTAAGACGTTCAACTTCTGGAGTTCATATGCTGGTTTTACGTTGTCCGAATTGTGGTGCCCGGAGTGTAAGTGAATACCGGTTTGGTGGAGAATACAATCCGCGTCCGAAAGATCCGGGGGCGTGTGAAGATGCTGATTGGGCACGGTACCTGTATTTACGGGAGAACCGGCAGGGTGTGCAGAAGGAGTGGTGGTACCATCAGGCGGGTTGTGGCCAGTGGTTTATGGCGGAACGCCATACGAAAACACATGAGGTTCTGAAGACATTTCTCTGGCAGACGGCAACGCAGGCGGAGGGTTGAGGTGGCAATGAGTAATGCGGAAAGGGCGAGTTCCCCAAACCGGATGGCCAGCCAGCCGAATGAGCGAATAGACCGGTCTTCTACGCTGTCGTTCACGTTCAATGACCGAGTGTATCAGGCACATCCAGGTGATACGGTTGGCTCGGCGCTGGCGGCTGCGGGTCTTCGGGTACTGAGCCGGTCGTTCAAATATCACCGTCCGCGCGGGTTGATGTGCTGTGCGGGCCAGTGTCCCAATTGTCTTGTGCAAATTGGCGATGAACCGAATGTGCGATCGTGTATGCACCCGGTTGAAGAAGGGATGGCGGTGCGTTCTCAGAACGCCTGGCCTTCACTGGAGCGAGATGCGCTGTCTATTACAGGTCTTGCCGGACCGTTGATGCCGGTGGGATTTTACTATAAAACGTTTATTCGGCCTCGGGCACTGTGGCCGGTATATGAACATGTATTGCGAAACGCGGCCGGGCTGGGGAAAGTGGATTTTTCATCGATTCCAGGGGGGTTCGACAAACAGTACCTGCATGGAGGTGTGGCGGTTGTTGGTGCAGGTCCGGCTGGCCTGAGCGCGGCGCTGGCTGCTGCTGAACAGGGAGCGCAGGTTTTGTTGTTCGATGAGAATTCTGAGCCCGGCGGGCATTTGCGGTTTCAGGCATCCGGTGAATCAGACTATGCAGATTTGAGGAAAGCAGTTGAAACGTCTGATCGGATTGAATTTTACCGTGAGACGACGGTGGTGGGCTGGTACAAAGATCACTGGCTGGCGGCGGTACGGGGTACGCGTCTGTTCAAGATGCGGGTGCAGGCCGTGGTGGTGGCTACGGGGGC
>JAQCGA010000353.1 GCA_027619145.1 bacterium
ATACCCACGCAGATCATATTGGCGGCATAGAAGAACTCGCCTTTTATTGTAAATATCTGGCGGGTGGGAAAAAACCCAATCTTTATTTGCCAGAAGCATTATGTGAAACCCTCTGGGAACACTCTCTGAAGGGGGGCCTTGAAGACACCTTCAACAAAGCAAACACCCTCGAAGACTACTTCAATGTCCACCTCGCCAACCCACATTTTGAAATAGAAGACATCCCCTTCGACATTGTACCTACCTTTCACGTACCCGAAAAATTCTGTTGCGGCCTCAAAATCAACAATCATATCTTCTTTTCTGGAGATACACAATACGATCCAGATATGGTTACCCGCCACGGCACCGAAGCGGACATCATTTTCCACGACTGTCAATTCGCCCCCGGTGGCATCCACGCCAACCTGGACGAACTTGCCAGCCTGCCCGAAAGCCTTCGGTCCAAAACCTGGCTGATGCACTACCCCGATGACGCTACCCAATACGAACAGAAAGCCGGATCCCTCGGCTTTCAATGGACCCGGCAACACACCGTTTACACTTTCGATTGACGCCCCCATCAAAAGTGCGAGCGCTCGCACTTTTCGTAAGAAACGAGGGAATCTCGCGAACCGAAGACGAAAGATACAATGTACTTTCGTCTTTTTCGTTTCCTACCACATGAAAATCCTCACCCACAACACCTACTGGTTCCAGGGTCATCCTTAAAGGTGCTTTACGTCGGTGATCACCTTGAAAAAGATATCAACGGTTCCAGGGCCGCAGGCTGGGATGCCGCCTTGCATCTAACCGGATCTACTGCTCCACAGAGCAAAGCCGTCCTGGCCTTCACCAACTACCAGGACCTTGTCCATCTGATCCTCCATTCGCAGGAGAACCAGGGAACATAAGCACGTGGCCGTCGCCCCCTCATCGAACCCATCCGATGTCGAACAGGAGATCAAGGTGCAGGCAACTTTCCAATGGACGCGGGACCCTAAGAATCCTATCCTTCCTCCCGTACCGGATTCGGCATACGACAGTACCCGCTGCATGAATCCATTCGTGACGCGGGTACATGAAGAGTACCGTTTATACTACTCTGGAGGAGACGCCCAGGGCCACCAGAGAATCTGTCTGGCCACATCCAGCCTGGACCAACCCACCCACTTTAAACGCCACGGCGTCATTCTGGATGTGGGCTCCACGGGCAACTTTGATTCGCGGTGGTGCGTCTTACCCTGCGTACACAGCTTCGGGAAAAAATGGCACCTCTATTACACCGGAAACGAAGGCACCAATCTGGGCCTGCAATCTTTCCCCGGCATCGGACTCGCCACCAGTGACGATGGAATCCATTTTAAAAAATACGCATCGGACCCCGTCATCACCGGAGACCAGGTACCTCAATACCCGAACAATCGAGGCATTGCCGGCGGCGGAACCATTCTGGAAGACCTGCAGGCAGATGGAACCATCGGGTATCGCATGTACTATACCCTGGCCGTGGGCACCAAAAATGAGAATGTCCAGATTGACCAGGAAAAACATTGTGCCGTTTGCCACAGCATGGATGGGATCCACTGGACAGACCACAGTCTCATTTTAAGCCCCAGAAAAAATGTTTCCAGCGAAGACATTGCCGTAGCAGCTCCATTCGTCTGGAAACGCGGAGACAAATACCGAATGCTCTACTGCGGTATTGGAACCCGGTGGGGGTATTACTCCATTTCCGAAGCCACCAGCGAAGATGGGTATGTTTGGGATTGCGGAGAAGGAGATGAAAACCTCAGCCTGACGCCAGACCCATCGGCTGCGTGGGAATCTCAAATGGTTGAGTACCCATCTCTCATCAAAGAACAGAACCGTTTGCGGCTCTTCTACTGCGGCAACGGATACGGAGCCACAGGCATAGGAACAGCAGTCGCAGATGATATCCGTTGAATGTGCACCTGAACTCTTCACCGCCCGGATACGCATCGCCTTAATGGGCATTGGATCGCTCCCATGAAAATCACCCGAATTGAAACCATCCACGTTGCCGAATTCGCAAATATCCTCTTCGTCCGCATCCATACAGACGAAGGCCTCACAGGTCTGGGCGAAACTTATTATACCCCCGAATCTACCCGCGCCTTCATCCACGAAGTGGGTGCCCCGATGTTGCTGGGCCAAAACCCTCTGGACATCGAACAACACTGGCGTCGTCTCTACGACAGTACACACGTTTATGGAAATAGAGGAAACGAAATGCGGGCCATCTCCGCCCTGGAAGTAGCCCTCTGGGACATCCTGGGTAAGCGAGCCAACCTGCCCATCTACCGCCTCCTTGGTGGTGCCAGTAGAGACAAAGTTCGCATCTACAACACCTGTGCCGGCCCACTCTACGCGCGCGGCATTCCAGGGGTTCCGCGCAAAAATATTGCCCAACAAGCAAACAACCGCTACGAAGACCTGGATGCCTTCCGAAACAGCGCAGGTGAACTTGCCCGCGACCTGCTCTCCCAGGGAATTACGGCCATGAAAATTTGGCCATTCGATCCGTTTGCTCCCGCTTCAAGCGGTACCTACATCAGTTTTGCAGATGTGGAAAAAGGATTGGAACCCGTCAAAAAAATCCGCGATGCCGTTGGCCTGGACATGGAAATTATGATGGAAGGCCACGGGTACTGGGCACTCCCTGCAGCCGTGCGAATAGCCGATGCCCTGGAACCGTACCAGCCCATGTGGTTGGAAGACTTTATGAAACCCGACAATGTGTCCACGCTTGCTCAACTGCGCCGGTCCACCTCCATCCCCATCTGCGGGAGCGAACTCGTACTCACCCGATACGGCGCAAAAGACCTGCTTGAACAACAGGCCGTGGACATCCTCATGACGGACGTCACCTGGACCGGTGGGATTGCTGAGAGCAAAAAAATTGCCGCAATGGCCGAAACGGAGAACCTCCCCTTTGTGGCACACGACTGCACAGGCCCGGTCACCTTCCTCGCATCCATCCACCTGTCCATCCATTGCCCCAACGCACTCATTCAAGAAAGCGTACGCGCGTACTACCACGGCTTTTATCACAACCTGATCACGCAACAGCCCCGCATCGAAAATGGCTTTGCGCTTCCTCCGGAAGGTCCGGGGATTGGTACCGAGTTACACCCAGACCTATTCGACCGTGCAGACACAACCGTGCGCGTTTCGGAAGAGGCCTGAACCGATGGCAAAACGTGCGCCAGCAACAAAAAAACGTTCCAAAGGACCCACACCGGACAGCGTACTGCAACTCGCAAAAAAAGGAGAGATTGCACCGCTCTATCTCCTTCACGGTGCTGAAGAACTAGAAAAAGAAAGCGCACTTGCAAACCTGGTCGAAACCGTGGTTGAACCCGCCGCTCGCACCTTCAATCTGGATATCTTCCGTGGCGAAGACCTCTCGGTGGAAGACGTGGTGGGACGGGCCGCATCTTTCCCTATGATGGCGCCCCGCAGGTTGGTCGTGATCAAACGGGCCGAACGACTCAACGAACCCGCACTGCGTGAACTCCTTCCTTTTGTTGAAAACCCCTCGGACACAACCGTCCTGATCTTCACCGCAGAGAAATTCGATGCACGCAAGAAGTTCTTTTCGGAGCTACGCAAGCGTGCCGTAGTCATCGAGTTTAAACCGCCCTACGACAACGAAATCCCTGCCTGGATTCAAAAGCGTGTGTCCGCACAGGGAAAACGAATTGAACCGAAAGCCGTTACCTTGCTCCAGCTCAGTGCCGGATCTCGCCCTCAAGAACTGGCAAACGAAATTGAAAAACTCGTCATCTATACCGATACCCGAGATACCATCACCCAAGAAGACGTACAATCTGTAACCAGTACCTCTCGAGGCACCACCGTCTTCGAGCTGGCTGACGCCGTGGGCAAACAAGAGCCAGATACGGCCCTTGCCGTTCTAAAGCAGCTCCTGGAACAAGGAGAAAATCCGGTAGGCGTCGTGGCCATGCTCATTCGCCACATTGCCATTTTGCGAAAAGCCCGTTGGCTTCAGGCCCAGCGACTCCCTCGCGACGAACTGGCAACCCAATTAAAAGTGCCTCCTTTTTTTCTTTCCGGGTACCTGGACCAGGCCACTCTTTTCAGCGATCAGGCTCTGTGGAATGCGTACGAAGCGTTGCTGAATGCGGACAACCAGCTCAAATCTCGCTCGCGCAACACCTTGCTCTCCCTTTCCCAGCTCATTTGCCGAATGTCCCGCAAGCCATCATAAGTTGCCCATCTTGACAATCCACCAGAAAATTGGTAGATTCTTTTTTGTGTTTTCGCCTGACAAAGTGGCCCTTTCCTCTCTCCAGCACTGCCAGCGGGTGCCTCATTGTCAGGCAGAGACGGCCCTCACCTTTTTATCAGAGCCCATCTGTTCCTCCTCTCTCAAATTCATCAACATAACTCACTGTATTTATTATCCATAAATAAAGCCCACCCAATCCCAAGCTCCTGGCACAGGCTTTGCAAACTTTCTCCGTGCAGATCCGGAGAATCCGGAAAATCTCTGAAGAAATACGAGCTGCTACCCTTTATCTTGAAAGGCGGTTACCAACGTGGGAAAAGCAATTACCATTACGGATGACTCTTTCCAATCTGAAGTCATAGAATCCGATGTTCCTGTGCTGATTGATTTCTGGGCAACCTGGTGCGGTCCTTGCCGTATAGTCGCTCCCATTGTAGACGAATTGGCAGCAGAATACGACGGCCGCATCAAAGTAGGAAAAGTAGACGTGGACTCGGAGCAGAAAATCGCTTCAGATTTTGGCATCCGCAGCATCCCCACGCTGCTCATTTTCAAAGACGGAAAACAGGCAGACCAGATCGTGGGCGCAGTACCCAAGGCGCACCTCGTAGAAAAGCTTGAAGCCGTCCTGAGTTAACAGATTAGAATGCAAAAAAAAGCGGGGAGCCTCAACAGGCTCCCCGCTTTTTTCTTCTCCTCACGATTCGTGCAAAA
>JAQCGA010000354.1 GCA_027619145.1 bacterium
GGGGGGGGGGGGGGGGGGGGGAGGGGTTCGTGGCTTTCGCGATCCGGCAGGTGGGAGGGTGTGGGTTTTCTGTTCTTTGTAATTCGGCGGTATGGAGGGGTTGTGATGACTGAAGTGACGATCCGGGATGAGAAGTTTTTTATCAATGGGAAACCTACTTACGAGGGGCGTTCGTTTCGGGGATATCCGGTTGAGGGGTTGTTGATGAACAATCGGGTGGTTCAGGCTACGTTTGATGATTTGAATCCGGAGACGTGTGGAAGGTGGATGTATCCGGATACAGGGGAGTGGGATTCGGAGCGGAATGTTCGAGAGTTTTTGGCGGCGTTACCGGCTTATCGGGAGTGCGGCCTGCTGGCGGTTGCGGTGAATTTTCAGGGGGGAAGTCCAGAGGGGTACAGCAAGCACGGACAGCCGTGGGAGAACACTGCATTTACGCCCGAAGGGGATTTTTTGCCGGAGTATCTGGACCGGATGCGGCGGGTGCTGGATCGGCTGGATGAACTGGGTATGGTGGCGATTCTGGGGGTGTTTTATTTTGGGCAGGACGAACGCCTGGTGGATGAGGCCGCGGTTGTTCGGGCGCTGGATCAATCGGTTCGGTGGGTATTGGAGAAGGGCTACAAGAATGTGCTGCTGGAGGTGAACAATGAGTGCAATGTTCGCAAATACGAACACGAGATTCTGACACCATCGAGGGTTCACGAGCTGATCGAACGGGCAACGGGGATTACGGTGGAGGGACGGCGTTTGCTCGTGGGAACGAGTTATGGAGGTGGGACGGTGCCTCAGGAGAATGTGGTGCGATCGTCCGACTTTCTGTTGCTTCATGGAAACGGCGTGAAAGATCCCGTGCGGATCGCAGAGATGGTGGATGAGACGCGAGAGGTGCCGGGGTACCGGCCAGTGCCGATTCTGTTTAAAGAAGACGATCATTACGATTTCGAGAAGCCGATGAACAATTTTGTCGCGGCGGTGTCCCAGTACGCGTCCTGGGGATTGCTGGATATTGGGGAGAGTAATTACCGGGACGGTTTCCAGTGCCCGCCGGTGAACTGGGGCATCTCGACGGAGCGCAAGCGTGCGTTTTGCAATTTGTTAAAAGAGATCACTGGGGAAGTGTGAGGTACAGGGTGGATCAGGAGAAAAACAGCCGGAGGGGCTTTTGTGCCGCTCCGGCATTGTGTTAACTGTACGGAAAGGAGCTTTTGTGCTGACCTACGATGCGCTGGTTCGACGGTTGGACGTTCAGGTTGCCGGATTGTTGACCCAGCAGGTGGCTGATTCTTCTCGGCCGGACTTCGGCGGGTTCGTGAGTCCGGCAGATGGAATGGCCGGGGGAACGAGTTTGAGCAGCGCTGCGGCATTGGGGTATGCGTATTTGCTGGAGGGGGCGAAGTTTCAGGGAGATCCAGTGCTCGTAGAGCGGATTCAAATGGCTGCTGCATTTGGGCGGAGGGTGCGGCGACCTTCTGGATGTTTTGATCTGGTGATTACAAATTTTGATTCTGCACCGGATACGGCATTTCTGGTGAAGTTGATTGCACCTGTGGTTCGTGCGGCCCGGAAGGCTTCTGAGGCGGGAGACGATGGAGCCGGCGTGATTGCGGAAGAATTGGGAGAAATTGTGTACACGGCCGCGCCGGGGATGGCGGCAGGTGGGTTCCACACGCCGAATCACCGGTGGGTGCTGGTAGCGGCACTTTCATTGGCTCGCTCTCTGTTTCCGGATCTGGATGTGATGGGAACGATTGATGCGTATCTTTCGGAGACGATTGATATCAATGCGGATGGGGAGTATACGGAACGAAGTACCAGTGTGTACAATGCGGTGTGCAACCGGGCGTTGCGAATTGCAGCGGCTGAACTTGAGCGTCCGGAACTGTTGGAGCCGGTGCGGCGGAATTTGGATCTTTCGTATCGCTTGATCCATGCGGACGGTACGGTGGTGACGAGTATTTCTCGGAGACAGGACCGGGCTGCACGTGTGGTGCCCGGGCGGCTGATGGATAGTTTTTACTGGATGGCACGGTTGGAGCAAAATGGATTCTACGCATCTGTCGCAGATTGGCTACACGATTTGGATGGGGGTGAATTGCCCTGGGCGCTACATCCGTTTTTAGAGTTTCCGGAGTGGCGGAAGGATAATTTGGAACGGGTTGAAATGCCAGAAGTGTATTCAGAGGTGTATTCAACCTCGAAGCTCTGGAGGGTCCGGAGAGGTTCGATGAGCGCAACGGTTACAGCGGGCCTGTCTACACCGTTTGGTCTGAAATATGGATCGGCGGAGTTGCGTGCTGTGAAATTGTGCGCAAGTTATTTTGGTACGTCGCAGTTTGTTGGGGAGACATTCGAGAAAGTAGATGGGGGTGTTCGGTTGCGGCACCCCGGAAAAGGCTGGGTGTACGATAGTCCGGGTTATTTTCACCCGGTTGGCCGGCCGGTGGAGCAGGAGGCGTTGCGAGAGGTGCGGTCACAGCGGAAGTTTACACCGGTGCCGCCGCTGGTGATTGACCTGGATGTGAGAGAAGTCAAGGGTGGATTCGACTTGTATGCGACGACACCTGAAGGGATGGACGGGGTGCCTTTTCAGATTGAGTGTGTGTTTGAACCGGGAGGGGAGTTCGATTTTGAAGGTGGTGCAATGCGGGCACTGGAGGGGCAGACGGTGTTCTTGAAGTCGGGTACCGGGGTGTATCACCAGGGGCGGCATGCGATTTCGATTGGACCGGGCGCGGGAACCCACCGGATGTGGCAGATGCATAACAGCGAGAAGTCTCCGGATGGATTTCGGGTGCTGGTTACACTGGTTACGCCGGTGGATCGGGTGCTGGAGGTGAGGTACGGGACGTGGTCCACTGCTGAAGAAGGTATGGTGTCAGATTTGTGATTGGTAGATCGCGTCCACAAGTTCCATGGTTTTGAGCGCGTCGTCGAAACAGGTTTCGGGTTGTTTGTTTTTTCGGATGCAGTCCAGGAAATGACGGTTTACGTCGCGGTGCCAGCCGGTTTTTGGGATGCTGAGTTCGTCAATGCCAAAGCTGCGGTACCGGTTCGTGTCGTGGTCGTTTGCGAGTCCTGCGATGTGTTCAGTCGGTTTGACCTTGTTGTCTGCATAGAGGACGCCGCCTTCTTCGAGGTCTCCAAAACAGGAGATGCCGGGGCTGTGAATTTCTACGGTGAACATTCGGCGGCCGGCCATCCAGTTGGTGAGGATGACGCCGGTTGCACCGGTGCTAAACTTTACAAGGGCCTGGTACGCATTGGTATGGGTTGCACCCAGGCTGCGAACGTCGCTGGCAACGGATTCTACTTCGCCGCCACACATGTAGCGCAGGGTATCTACGGCGTGGATGGCGTCTGAGGTGAGGATGTCTATGCCGCCGCGTGAGTACGGGGGCGCACCGACAGCTTCTTTGTAGAAGGTGGCTACTGCGGTGTGAACGGGGCCTTTTGTCTCACACTGTGCTTTGCCCCGGCGCACCAGGTGGGAGAATCTGCGGTAGAAGACCACGCCTGTGAGTACGCGGTGCTTCTGAGCCAGAACGGCGAGTTGACGAATTTGTTCAGAGGTGAGTGCCGGGGGTTTCATGACAAAAGTATTACAGCCCATAGAGATGCATGTGGCTACGATGTCGTAGCGTTCTATTGGAGATACGGTAATGTAGACGGCATCTGGTTTTTCGGTTTCAATCATGGACACGTAGTCTGTGTAGTGCGAAGGGATGCCCGATTGTTCTGCGATGGGTTGCAGGCGGCCGCCGTCCAGGTGTGCCATCGCGACAAGGTTTACATCTGGATGATCCAGGAGAGAAGGAAAGTGAAGCAGGCCGGCCTGGCCGCTGTTGATGAGTGCAACTTTGAGTTTCTGTTTGCCCGTTCGTTTTCTTGTGGCGGATTTTTTTTTGCGGGTTGAAGGCATTGGGTGGTGTCCTTTTTTGCGAATTGCGAGATGAGTAGAAGCGGTTGATTCGGTGTTCAATAGGTGGTGTCGTTGCCACCGTAGGGGCGTTGGCCGCGTACGAGCAATCGCTTGGGGTTTTCTACATCAGACAGTTCGTCTACGCTGTGGTAGCCAATGGTCATGCTCATCCTGGTCCCGCTGGTTCGGTTCTGGCCTACGCCGTGCATGATCATGCTGTCGGTAACGAGCATGCCGCCTCGAGGTACTGGAACGGGCAGAGCCTGTTCGAGCAAAGTTTTCGTTCTGTCGTCGTTGTGTAGATGACCTTCGATACCGGGGAAGTGGTGAGAGCCGGGTACTACCATGGTTGCACCGTTTTCTACGGTGGTTTCTTCCAGATAGAAGATGACGGTGAAAATGGTGCGGGTCCACTGTTTGACGTCCCGGTGCATGCCGGTTGGGCGATTTTCGGCTGCGGTACGGAGTGTGGCGTGGTTATGCCGGTTTTTGATGAGTTCGATGTTGGGGCCGAGAAGGGATTCCAGAGGATCCAGAACCAGAGGATGGGTGGCGGTTTCAAGGAAAATGGGGTCTCTTGCCACCACATTGGAGATGCGTACAATACGGCCTTCTGAATCCCGGTTAACGGGTTCCACCTCGTTCTTTATGTCGTGCAGAATGGCAGCACGGAGCTGGTCGACGGTGTTGCCAGGCAGGCAGGAGGGCAACTTCAGGAAGCCGTTGTGACGGAAGAACTGTACCTGTTCGGGGGTAAGTGACATCGGGGGGCTCTCCTGTTTAAGGTGTAGCCGGGAAGGGGTGTGGGTGTCCGGTGTAGATTTTTTCGCCAGAGATGAGAATTTTCTCGGGGTCCTCTTTGAGGATGTCGTGGGCGTCGTGTGCCCGGTAGCCGAGGGTCATGCTTCGCCGAGAGCGGTTCGAGTTGTTGGTGCCGGAGCCGTGGAAGCAGCAGTCGTTGAAGAGCAGAACGCCGCCTCGGGGCATGGGTGCAGGCAGAGACTTGTTGTAGAGATCACTTTCGAGGAAGTCTTCT
>JAQCGA010000355.1 GCA_027619145.1 bacterium
GTTCATTTCCTACCAGCTTTGGATCGGCGTGTTCGTAGGTGGCTGGCTCTTTCGTCATTGCGTCTATGTGAACGCCGCCTTTGTGTGCGAATGCGCTTTCACCCACGTAGGGTTGGCGGTGGTCGTGGAAGACGTTGGCGACCTCGCTTAAGAACCGGGAGAAGTCCATGAGGCCCTTCAGGTTCTCTTTGCCAATACAGGTTTTTCCAAGTTTTAGTTCCAGGCCCGGGAGGATGGAGCAGAGGTTCGCATTTCCACAACGCTCGCCGTACCCGTTGAAGGTGCCCTGGACCTGTGTAGCGCCCATTTCTACTGCGATGAGCGCGTTGGCTACACCTACCCCGGCGTCGTTGTGCGGGTGGATGCCGAAGGGGATAGAGATTTTCTTTTTTACGTGAGTCAGGGTGTCGCGAAGCTCAGTAGGGAGGGTTCCGCCGTTGGTGTCACACAGGACCAGGATGGAAGCCCCGCCTTCTTGCGCGGCCAACAGGGTTTCGAGTGCGTATTCCGAGTCTGCTTTATATCCGTCGAAGAAGTGTTCTGCGTCGTAGACGACTTCGGGGCCGTTCGCTGCCAGGTAGGCTACCGAATCCTGGATGAGTTTGAGGTTTTCTTCCAGGGTCGTGCGCAGAACGTGGGTGACGTGAAGGCCCCAAGATTTCCCGAAGATGGTGACCACGTCTGTGCCCGCCTGCAGGAGGGTGTTGAGGGTGGCGTCGTCTTCGGGCAAATTGGTGGCGCGGCGGGTGCTGCCAAAAGCCGCGATTCGGGCGGTCTGGTACGTTCTTTCTCGGGCCCGGACGAAGAATTCCAGATCCTTGGGATTGGTGGGGTTGGGCCACCCGCCTTCTATGTAGTGCACGCCCAGTTCGTCCAATCGCTCCGCGATCATCAATTTATCATCTACGGAGAAAGAGATACCTTCGGCCTGGGCGCCATCGCGCAGAGTGGAATCGTAGATCTGTACATCCGGCATGAGATGCTCCTGTGGCAAAGGGTAAAGGATTCGACCGGGCGAACAGGTGTTCGCCCGGATGTGCTAATGTTACGAAACGAATCCATCCCTAATGGCCGCCGGGCGGCGATGACCGCCCGGGTGACCCCACCTCTGCGTATTGTAGAGTGACTGCATATGATATGCCCTATGCCTTTGCTACGGTATTGGCGATGAGGTCGCCTACTTCAGAGGTGCTGTAGCCCATTTTTCCAGCAGACATGCTTTTGAGTTTGTTGCTCACCACGTCGATAATGGCGGTTTCCAGGATGTCTCCGGCTTCGGTTTCTCCCAGGGTGTCCAGCATCATTTGTGCAGCCGCAATGCCGGCGACCGGGTTGATGACGCCCTGGCCTGTGTATTTGGGTGCCGATCCGCCAATGGGTTCGAACATGGAGACGCCTTCTGGGTTGATGTTTCCACCGGCTGCCACACCCATGCCACCCTGGACCATTGCGCCCAGGTCTGTGATGATGTCGCCGAACATGTTGTCGGTTACAATCACGTCAAACCATTCAGGGTTCTTGACCATCCACATACAGGTGGCATCTACGTGTGCGTATTCCCGTTTGATGTCCGGATAATCGGCTTTGCCAATTTCATGGAAGGTGCGTTCCCAGAGATCCCAGGCGAAGGTGAGTACGTTGGTTTTTCCGCACAATGTGAGCGTTTTTTCTTTGTTGCGGCGCTGCGTGAGTTCAAAGGCATACCGCAGGCAACGTTCCACGCCTTTGCGGGTGTTGATGGATTCCTGCACGGCAATTTCATCTTGCGTACCCTTCTTGAGGAAGCCGCCGCTGCCGGTGTACAGGCCTTCTGTATTTTCACGGACGACGACAAAGTCAATGTCTTCCGGGCCTTTGTTTTTGAGGGGGCAGTCCACGTTGGGGTAGAGCTTGACCGGGCGCAGGTTGATGTACTGGTCCAGTTCGAAGCGGGCGCGGAGCAGGATGCCTTTTTCCAGGATGCCGGGTTTGACATCGGGATGGCCAATGGCCCCCAGGTAAATGGCATTGAAGCCGCGGAGTTCTTCTATTGCGGAATCCGGCAGGGTTTCGCCGGTTCGAATATAACGGTCCCCGCCGAAGTCAAATTTGACGGTTTCGTATTTGAAATTACACCGACTGGCAACGGCTTCGAGGCATTTCAATCCTTCTGCGACGACTTCGGGGCCGGTGCCGTCACCGGGGATTACTGCAATTTTGTAAGACAAGACTGCCTCCATCGTAAGAGTATGGAAATTTATGGTTTCTGTGGGGTGGTAGAATTGGCAATTGACAATTCGTAAGTATCAATTGCCAATTGGGCTGCTAAAAGCCTGTGATGTAGGGTAGTTTTTGTGCCGTGCGTTGGGTTGCTTCTGCACCTTCCAGGAGCATGCCGGTTGCATCCCAGGCGCCTTCGAGGAGCTGGATGCGGTTGCCGTCCGGAATATGGATGTCGTATTCCTGGGTTCCACAGGTGAGTTTACGGTCGGCCAGGCTCAGGCTGATTGAAGTCGTGGGATTGGCCTCGACCGCATCTTGAAGTTGGCGGATCTCCACTTCGGGAAGTGTAACGCAGGGGATGCCCATTGCGGTACAGTTCCCCTGGAAGATTTCGGCGAAGGACTCACCGACGATGGCATTGATGCCCCAGCGCATCAGGGCCTGGGGCGCGTGCTCACGCGAAGAGCCGCAACCGAAATTGTCGTTGACAATAAGGACCGATGCGCCCTGATATGCTGGATGATCGAATGTGTGTTTGCTGGAAATTCGATCGTCTTCAAATGCGTGTTCGCCCAATCCTTCGAAGGTGATCTTGCGAAGATACCGGGCTGGGATGATGCGGTCTGTATCGATGTCATTCCCACGAACGGGGATGCCCTGTCCATCAATCTGATTGACACTAGATGGGTTGCTCATTGGTTATATGCCCTTTCCGTTCAACAAGGTGCGCACGTCCGCGACTTCGCCGGCCAGAGCTGCTGCTGCGACCATGGCCGGGCTCATCAACAAGGTGCGGCCGGTGGGGCTGCCCTGGCGACCCTTGAAGTTTCGATTGCTGGAAGAAGCACAGACTTCACGCCCCTGGAGCTTGTCCGGGTTCATAGCCAGACACATGGAACAGCCTGCGCCGCGCCATTCAAAACCAGCTTCCGTGAAAATTTCGTGGAGGCCTTCGGCTTCGGCAATTTTACGTACTGATTGGGAACCGGGTACGACCAGGGCTTTGACGCCGGCAGCAACCTTGTGGCCTTTGACAATTCGGGCAGCTTCGCGCATGTCCGAGATGCGGCCGTTGGTGCAGGAGCCGATGAACGCAACATTAATGGGCGTGCCAGCGATTGGGTCGCCCGGGTTGAGGCCCATGTATTCGTACGCTTCAGAGGCTATGCCGCGTTCGCTTTCGGGCAGGTCGTTCAGCTTTGGAACTTTCTCCGTGACATAGATGCCCTGGCCTGGCGTGATTCCCCAGGTTACGGTGGGTTCCAGTTCTGCGCCATCTACATTGAATACGTCATCGTAGTGCGCGTCCTTGTCCGAGGCTATGGATTTCCACCATTCCACGGCGTTTTGAAATGCGGCACCAGACGGAATGTGTGGCCTGCCTTCGAGATAGTCGAAGGTGGTCTGGTCCGGGTTGATGTACCCGGCGCGGGCACCTCCTTCTATGGACATGTTGCAAATAGACATGCGTTCTTCCATGCTCAGTGATTCGATGACGGGTCCGGCGTATTCGTATGCGTACCCAACGCCCCCTTTGACGCCGAGGCGGCGGATGATGTTGAGGATGACGTCTTTGGCGTACACGCCTTTGGGCAAGCTGCCCGTGACTTCAATGCGGCGAACTTTGAGCGGGTCCAGGGAGAGACACTGGGTGGCCAATACGTCCCGGACCTGCGAGGTCCCAATGCCAAAGGCGATGGCACCGAATGCGCCGTGGGTGGAGGTGTGGCTGTCTCCACAGGCAATGGTCATGCCCGGTTGGGTAAGGCCCAGTTCGGGACCAATGACGTGTACGATGCCCTGGCGGTCGTCTTTGAGGTCGAAGAGGGGGATTTCAAATTCTGCTGTGTTTTCTTCGATGGCGTGCAGCATTTCTTCGGCCATATGGTCCATAAGCGGACGGGTGCGGATGTCCGTGGGTACAATATGGTCTACCGTAGCAAAGGTGCGCTCGGGGTAGGCCACCTTGAGGCTGCGCTCGCGCATCATCTGGAAAGCCTGCGGGCTGGTAACCTCATGAATGAGGTGCAGGCCTATGAAGAGTTGGGTTTGCCCCGAGGGGAGTTTGCGTACGGCGTGGGCGTGCCACACTTTTTGAAACAGGTTCTGGCCCATAGTGGTTGGGTTACCTCCGGATACTATAAAGTAAAATGCTTACCAGATTGGCGAATCAGACGCCTTCGGTGCGCTTCTGTTCAATGCCTGCGCGAAGGGCCAGGCGGTTCAGCGCGTCTATATAAGCTTTGGCACTGGCTTCGATGATATCTGTGGATGCACCTCTGCCGGTGGCCTGGGCACCGTTCTGGCGCACTTTGACTGTGACTTCGCCCATGGCTTCTGCGCCGCCGGTTACCCCCCGGATGGCGTAGTCTTCTACCTGCATGTCTGTAGAGGTGGCCTGCGCGAGGGCTTTGTACGTGGCATCCACGGGACCGTCGCCCCAGGCCGATTCTTGTTTTTCGCCTTCGCCTTCTACATGAACCCGAACGGTAGCAGAAGGAATGGTGCCTGTTCCGCTGGTGGTGTGCAGGTATTCCAGCTGATACTTTTCTGGAATATCCCGCAATTCATCGCCCATAATGGCGAGCAGGTCTTCGTCGTACACTTCTTTTTTCTTATCTGCAACTTTTAAGAAGCGTTCGTAGGTTTTGTTCAGATCATCCTGGGAGAGCTGGTGGCCCAGTTGTTCCAGGCGGTGCCGCAGGGCATGGCGGCCGGAACGAGCTGTGAGCACAATCTGAGTGGCTT
>JAQCGA010000356.1 GCA_027619145.1 bacterium
ATCTGGCGGAGTACGCTGCTATTTAACGGCCCATCTATTGCCTGGCCTTTCAGGTTCCACAGGCTGCCTGTTTCCTGGTCTTTCAGCATAAAAGGGTAGACGGTGTCTGTGCTGGCAGTTTTTTTAAACGTGAGGGTACGGCCCGCGTGGTCCCGGCTATAAGGTATGGCCATTTTCGCGGCTTTGTAAAATACCACCAGGATGTTGTTTCCTGCCACGGTGTCATTGATTACAGCTTCATCTCCCATTTCGGTAGCTGGATAGGCTCTGGTGGTATTTCCGTAGCGGACCCCAAGAACCATCTCTTTGGGTGGGTACGCGGAGAAAATGGGATTGCTCCTGGCCTCTGGATATAAGGAGAACAACGGTAGTACGTGCCGTTCTCGATAGTCGAGATAGGGATAGTCTCTGTACTGGTTGATGTTATATGCACCCGGGGTATAGCCGCTGATCACGGTTGTATTTGGATACAATTCTTTCCAGTACCCCCAGGTGGTTTCCACAACAGGCAATAACCATAGTTCTTGGCCTGTCAGGGTGCCTTTTATAGATGTGTGGATCATTTGTGGGAAGAGAGTGACACCATCGGTGCGGTCGTAGAGAACCAGATTATTGTTGAAAAGCAGGCCGGATACGCCCATTTCTCTTCGTTCCGGTGTTCCTCCACCGTCGAATACCAGGCCTGTGCCGGTTAATGGACAGAAGGTGATGATAATGGGCTGGTTTTCAATCATGTCGTTTATCACCTCGTGGTGCCAGCCGATGTTATGCGGATACGCCCTGTTCTGGCCGTGCAATGTAACTCCCAGTATGAGATCGCTGTCCGAGAGATAGCTGGCTCCGGGGGACGTGGCGGAGGTAAATACCGGGTCTGTCAGGGCGGGGATACCATCTTTGCCAACGCCAGTACTGATCAATCGCTCCAGGGGGAAACGATCAATGTCCAGGAAATTTGTTCTGTCAACGGTCGATCCTGTTTTGCCGGGGGCGTTGTTGGCCACGGGCAGAGATGTGTCAATAGATACCGGGCTGTTGTTCTCTCCGCAGGCGGCAAAAACACCGAGCAAGGTCAGGAAGTATATTGAGGTGCTCACGTGTCTCATTGGGGATTTCACGTAAAAATAAAGCCCGAACCTGCGGGCAGATCTTCAGGGTTACGCCTTATTCTCTGCAAGGGTCGTGCCGTGGAAATGTAGAATTCGGAAAAATAAAATAAGAATATTATAAACAAAATGTTATTTCATGGATATTGATTATTCCACTGCTCTCCAGGTGTGCTGAACCGACCCCAGTTCGGTGTTGTTCCCGACAGAGTCTCTACCGAAAACATGAGACCGGGCTGCAAACGCTTCGGACTTGCTTTTGGCGCGGAGTCTGACTACATTACCTATCTATACATTTGGTCACTGATCTGTATCGAATTTGTACCTGGAGGTGTTATGGCGAAGTTTGAAGTTGATGCTCCATTCCAACCTGCCGGAGACCAGCCTCGCGCTATTGCCGAATTGACGGAAGGGGTTCTGCGTGGAGACCGATTCCAGACCTTGCTGGGTGCTACAGGAACGGGGAAGACGTATTCGGTTTCCAAGGTGATTGAGGCGGTGCAGAAACCCACGCTGGTCATCTCACATAACAAAACGCTGGCGGCTCAACTCTATGCAGAGTTTAAGGGGTTCTTCCCGCGCAATGCCGTGGAGTATTTCATTTCTTATTATGATTATTACCAGCCGGAAGCGTACAAGCCGGTTACGGATACCTTTATAGAAAAAGAAGCAGATATTAACGAAGAAATCAACCGCCTCCGTTTACGCGCTACCAGTACCTTGATGGAGCGTAAAGATGTAATTATTGTAGCCAGCGTATCCTGTATTTATGGAATTGGCAACCCCGACGAGTATGAGGGGATGCACGTCATGCTGAACGTAGGTGAAGAGATGGATCGGGACAAGCTGTTGCGGCATCTGGTTTCCATTCACTACACGCGGAATGACGTGGATTTTGGGCATGGTACGTTCCGAGTGAGGGGCGATGTTGTTGAGGTTTTCCGACCGGAACGGGATGAACCCATTCGCATCGAGTTTTTTGGCGATGAGATCGAGGCGATCAGTCTGGTGCACCGAATTACGGGCGAAGTGCTTGAGGAACGGGACCGGGCGGCCATTTACCCGGCCAAGCATTTTGTGACCAGCGGAGAGCGTATTGAACGGGCGATTGAGAAAATTGATATTGATATGGCAAAACAACTGGAGTTGTTCCGGGACCAGGGGAAGTTGCTGGAAGCACAGCGCCTGGAGACACGAACGCGGTACGATATTGAGATGATGAGTGAAATTGGGTACTGCGCGGGGATTGAAAACTACAGCCGGTATATTGACGGGCGCTCTCCCGGGCAGGCCCCATCGGTGCTGATGGATTATTTTCCGGAAGATTTTCTGGTGGTGGTTGACGAATCCCACGTAACGATTCCGCAGGTCCGAGGCATGTGGAACGGAGACCGGTCGCGCAAAGAGACGCTGATTGAGCACGGTTTCCGGCTGCCAGCGGCCCTGGACAATCGGCCGCTCTATTTTGAAGAGTTCGAGAACAAGCTAAAGCATTCTATTTTCATGTCTGCCACCCCAGCGGATTACGAATTGGAACGTTGTAAGGGGATTGTGGTGGAGCAGGTCATCCGGCCCACGGGGTTGCTGGACCCGGAAATGATTGTGCGTCCTGTGCGCGGGCAGGTGGACGATTTGATTGACGAAGTGCGCGAGCGGGTGGCGAAGAAGGAACGTGTGCTGGTAACTACGTTGACCAAACGGATGTCCGAAGACCTCGCCGAATATATGCGAGACGTGGGTATCCGGACACGGTATATGCATTCGGATATTGTCTCGTTGGAACGGGTGGAGATTGTGAGAGATTTGCGGCTGGGTGAATACGATGTGCTGGTAGGTGTGAACTTGCTACGCGAAGGTCTGGACCTGCCCGAGGTGTCGCTGGTGGCGATTCTGGATGCGGACAAGGAAGGGTTCTTGAGGTCCACACGGTCCCTGATTCAGACCGCGGGGCGTGCTGCGCGCAATGTATCTGGGCTGGTAATTCTGTACGCGGACCGGATTACGGATTCCATGCAGCGGGCCATGGAAGAGACGGGCAGGCGCAGGGAACTTCAGAAGGAGTACAATGTGGAGCATGGAATTGAGCCGAAAACGATTTACAAGTCCCGTGAGGAAATTATGTCTGCTACCGCGATGGCAGATACACGGCAGGAGGAGATTCCTCTGGCAGCCGAAGCAGCAGCAGACTACGAGGTGGGCGCGAATCTGGTGGATCTGGTGGAAGAGCTTCAGAAGAAGATGGCTCGGGCTGCGGAGAATTTGGAGTTCGAGAAGGCTGCAGAGTACCGGGATGAAGTAGCTCGGATCAAGGCCCGAATGCATGGGGAGGCTGGATAACAGAACGGAGGACGAAGGGGCCGGTGGTAGAAAGAGCCGGCGGTGTATGTTGAGTCATTGTGACCATTGACAATGGGGAGCATATGGGGTTGATGCCAGAATTGGATCCAGGTAGGTTGGAGCAAGCCATTGAGCTGGCGCTTGCAGAAGATGTGGGCGATGGAGATGTGACGACGCTGTGGACCTTACGGGAAAATGCTACAGCGCGAGCGGAATTGATCGCGAAGGCGCCGGGTGTGGTAGCCGGTTTGGACGTGGCTCGGGCTGTGTTTTTTCGGGTAGATCCAGATATTTCCTTTCAGGCAAAGGTGAAAGATGGTGCTCGGGTGGCTGCACAAGAGGTGCTGGCGGAGGTCTCGGGGCCAGCCCGGGGAATTTTGACGGCGGAACGTACGGCGCTAAATTTTTTGCAGCGGATGTGTGGAATTGCTACGATGACAGCGGCATATGTGGATGCGGTTGTGGGTACGGGTGCCTGTATTCTGGATACGCGCAAGACAGCGCCCGGGCTGCGGATGCTGGACAAATATGCGGTGGCGGCCGGAGGTGGCCGAAATCACCGGATTGGCCTGTTCGATATGGTACTCCTGAAGGAGAATCATATTGAAGCAGCAGACGGAATTGGGCCAGCGGTAGCTCGTGTGAAGGCGGCTATGGGGCAGGCGGGGCGAAGTGTAAAGGTGGAGGTGGAGGTGAAAGATTTGCAGGAGCTAGAAGACGCCATTGTTGCCGGTGCGGACCGAATTATGCTGGATAATATGGAGGCAGGGATGATGCGGCGAGCGGTGGAACGCGTGAAACGCATAGGGGAGGGACGCCCGGAGTTGGAGGCGTCTGGCAATGTGACGTTGGAAACAGTACGAGGAGTGGCGGAAACCGGGGTGGATCTGATTTCGATTGGAGCGCTTACCCATTCTGTACGGGCACTGGACTTGAGCCTGTTGTTTCGCAGGTAATCCGGATGGATGGCCAAATGCGACATGAATCGCTACCTGAAACCCCTCTGGCCTACAGGCTGCTGGAAGTGCTGGGAAAAATCCCCGGATCATTTTTGGGAGCCGGTGAATTGTGTGAGCGTCTGGTAGCGGATCGGGAGATGCTGAAGGAGGCGGTTGGTGCGTTGCAGCGGTTGGGATATCATCTGGAAGACCACCCTGCACACGGGCTGAGCCTGCGTATGGAGGTGGACGTACTTGTGCAAGAAGAGGTAGAGGCACGGCTAAAGACCAGGGCGCTGGGACGTTTGCTGGCCTGTCACCTGGAAGTGGGATCTACCAACGATCTGGCAACACGGGCGGCACAGGCCGGGACGGCGCACGGGACGGTGATTACAGCGGAGCACCAGACTTCGGGCCGGGGTCGGCTGGGCAGGGCCTGGTTTTCGCCACCTGGATGCGGGTTATGGTTTTCTGTGGTGTTGCGTCCGAATCTGATGCTGGAACAGGCGTGGATTGTTACCCTGGGCGCTGCGGTAGCGGCAGCCGATGCCGTACAGGCTGTGACCGGGCT
>JAQCGA010000357.1 GCA_027619145.1 bacterium
GGCCTCGTGTGTCAGCCCCAGCAAGTTTGCATCCGTACTGTAGGGTTTGTCCTGGGTGGCCGTAATGGGCAATTCCCGCGCCTGGCAAAACGCAATCATTTCCCGGCGTCCACCAAAATGCTCCAGAAACGCATCATCGCGCCACGGCGCATACACCCGGTACGTGGGTCCCAGCATATTGGTGACCAGTTGGAACCGCACCTGATCATTGCCCCGGCCCGTAGCGCCGTGCACCAGCACATCGGCTCCCTTTTCACGCATCACTTTCAAAATGCCACGCGTGGTCACATGCCGCGCAATCCCAGTCGTATTCCAGTACCCGCCTTCGTAGCGCGCATTCGCCGCAAGCAACGTCAAGGCCGTCTCGGCCAGGTCCGCTTTCAAATCTACCATCACGGCTTCTGCGGCACCGCAGGCCAGCATACGCTTCCGGATATCTTCAATATCCACCTCATCCGGCTGCCCAATATCGGCTGTCACACTCAACACTTCTACGCCATTGTCCACCAACCACCGGGTTACCGTACAACTATCCAGGCCGCCAGACGCGGCCAGCGCCACCCGCTTGCCCTTCAACTCCTTCACAGTCATATCCACTGGCTCCTTAACCCGGTTGCCAACCAAACATTGGCAACCGGAAATTTTTCCACTACCCTTTCAAAATCGCATCGAACGCATCCATCGCTTCATCAATATGTTCCTTGCCCACAACCAGCGGTGGCAGGAATCGTAGAACGTCTGGACCGGCAACGCATACCAGAATGTTCCGCTCCCGGAATGCACCCACCAGATCTCCGGCCGGTAAATCTTTCGTAACGGCCCCGGCAATCAGACCCATGCCCCGGATCTCGGAAATTTTGTTTCCATATTGCGCCCTCAACGCATTCAGCCGCTTGTGCAAATACGCGCCATTCTCTTTTACATTTGCAAGAAACGCCGGATCGGACAACTGCTTAAATACCTCAACACCCACCGCACAAGAAACCGGATGCGCACCAAATGTGGCCGCGTGGTCTCCCGGTTCAATCGCATCTGCCACAAACTGTTTCAGCAGGGTTGCACCAATGGGCAACCCACCGCCCAGCGGCTTGGCCAGCGTCATAATATCTGGCTCTACACCGTACTGCTCGTAGCAAAACAAAGACCCGGTCCGACCCAATCCACACTGGATTTCATCGAACACCAGCAGCATTTTCATCTCGTCGCAAAGCTGACGCAACCCTGTCAAAAATTCCTTCGTAGCCGGGCGAATACCGCCTTCAGCCTGTAACGGTTCCAGCATCACGGCCACCGTCTGGGCATCGACCAGCTTCTCCACAGACTCCAGATCGTTCAGTTCAGCAAACGAAATCCCCGGCAACATGGGTCCAAAGCCCTTATGGTATTTGGGCTGCCCCGTGGAAGAAATAGACCCCATCGTCCGCCCGTGGAACGAGTGATTCATGGCAATCAACTTATTCTTGGGCTGATCCGGAAAGGTCTTATACCCCCACTTCCGCGAAAACTTAATGGCTGCTTCCCAGGACTCCGTACCGCTATTGCAGAAAAACACCCGGTCCGCAAACGAATGCTCGCACAAAAGCTGCGCCAATTGCGGTGCCGGTGACGTGTGGTACAGGTTGGATACATGAATCAGCTTTTGTGCCTGAGCGGCCATGGCTTTCTCAATGGTCTTGTTCCCATAACCCAGTGCATTCACGGAAAGACCACTCACAAAATCCAGGTATTTCCTTTTCTCCGTATCGAACAGGTGCATCCCTTCGCCCCGGTCCAGCACAAAGGCCGGTCGGCCGTACGTCTGTAAAATATATTTCTTTTCTAAATCAATAATTTCCTGGGTCGTCATCTGAATGGCTCCTTCTCCATTATTGTATGATCTCGGTCCCAATCCCTTCCCGCGTAAAAATCTCCAGCAACAGCGCGTGCGGCATCCGCCCGTCAATAATATGCGTCTTGCGCACTCCACCTTTCACAGAACGCACGCAGGCCTGCAGTTTGGGAATCATCCCACCTTTGGCAATCCCTTCGCGAATCAGCTTGTTCACATCGCTAATGTGCAACGAGGAAAATCGGGTCTCCGGATTCGAACTATCGCGCATAATTCCATTCACATCCGTAAGAAACACCAGCTTTTCCGCTTGCAGCGCCCGGGCAATTTCACCGGCCGCCGTATCCGCATTCACATTGTAGCTCTTCCCGTCCTCTCCCAGCCCAATCGGCGTAATTACCGAAATCGTCTCATCATCACATGCCCTGCGGATGGGATCTACATCTGTGTACTCCACATCTCCCACAAAACCGATGTCCACGGACTCCTTCTTCCCATCCGTCTCCACCTGTGCAAAATGCTTCTTCACATGTAAAATACCGGCGTGCTTGCCCGACATTCCGCGCGCACTCCCGTTCAGTTTCTCAATCCCTTCCACAATGCGACGGTTCACCACCCCAAACAACGTATCTTCCACCACCTGCATCGCAGTCTCATCCGTCACGCGCAGCCCATTCACCCATTTAGACTCCACACCCGCCTCGGCCAGCCGCCGGCTGATCTCCTTGCCACCGCCGTGCACCACCACAGGGCGCATCCCCACGGTTTCCATAAACACCAGGTCTGCCAGAATGGTATCCGATCCGCCCTCGTCCGGCAACGTACTTCCGCCGTACTTCACCACCACAATCTTGTCTCGAAAAGAACGGATATACGGAAACGCCTCTACCAGCGTAGCCGCTTTTTCAATAATTTTTTCCATCATAACATCATCTCCTTCCTTTGCCTCATTCAAATGCCAAAGCGGGGGCAAATTACAATAAAGCAACCCTCCCGTCAAGCCGAAAGAACAACAGAAACCGGCTCGTCAAATCACCTCCAGCGTATCCCGGTCCGGAAGCAACGGAAACGGTGTTGCTGGAAGCGTCTGGTACCAGTACGCCACCGAGGCAATGTCATCCTGCAGCGGCAAGTACCGCCTCCCGCTACGCCACCCCAATGCCTGCATGGTTACACTCAAATCCTGTTCGAAACGCACCGGGTCCATAATATGCCAGCGGTACAATCCAAACCGCGTCTGACTATCATACAATCCATCTGGCCGAATCACCTGCGGCAGCCCGGCATACGGCGTGGTGAACTCCCGGTACCCACCCTTTTCTTTGCCCACATCAAAATTGTAGGACCCGCAGAAATAATCCTCCGTTCCCGTACCACAAATCGTAGGATATTCCCCGTCTCCATCCATGAAAAACTTGATCTCCCCTTCGCCCCACCACCCCTTGTTGTTCACCCCCCAGGCCATATAGGTTCCCATATAATGCCCCGCACCGGTGACTCCGTCGAGGATGGTGCAGACCTCCCACATAATGCCCACGCCCCTTTACCCCGTCCAGAATCGTATATACTTCTTTATATGGCAACGGGTTCGTACGTCTGAATTGTGCATGGAAATACGCGCAATCCTCCGGCACCTCCGTGAGCGTATAATTAATCTGGTAATACAACGTCATCGGCTCATCGTCCAAATTGCTCATCGTCATTCGACAATGCTTCCGGAACGGCATCTCCCAATAACAATTGAACGCACTCCCCGGATTCACGCATACCGCCAACGAAGAAACCTGCGCGTACTGCCCCCACCCACACGCAAAAAAATCGCCCACCGGACACTCCACCGCAGGCGTATCCGAATGGTCCCAGTAAATCCGCAAAATGCTGTATCGCCAGTTCCCCGTGGGCGTCATCCAGATCTGCTGAAGAGCGCCTGGCCCGTCAATATCCGCCAGTTCAAACGTTTGTCCCGGTTGGATCCGCACCGAAGGCGACACCTTCCACCCCTGCCCCAGATCTTTCGCCGCCCCGGCACCAGTCCCTTCGGTAGCCATTCCGCCCCGGCCCTTCTCACCCTTAAAACTTTCAGGACTGATCGACCGCGTCTTCGCCGCAGAAAGCCTCGACAGATTTCCCAGATGCAACCCCAAACCATTGAAGTCCGCCATTTCTGTTCCCCCATCAAATGCTTCGGTCAAATTCCTTACGTTTAAAGCAAAGCGATAAAATCCGCTACCTGAATATCCGTCTGACGCAGAATTGCCCGCAGCGTTCCCCGATCAAGCTCACGGTGATCGGGCACGACAACCTGAGCAAACGGATCGTCGCGGCGCAGTATGATATGGCTACCTTTCTGTCTCTTCAAAACAAATCCGGCCCGAAGTAGAGCCTGGACACAGGCCTGTCCGGAAATAACCGGCAATTTGCTCATACAGCAAGAACCAGTGTCTCGAACCGTTCCTCGGGGATCGGGAGGTTATCTTCCTGAAGAGATTCAACATATCCATCAATCGCTTCTTTGATATTTACAATTGCTTCTTCTCTGGTTTTCCCCTGACTGATACACCCGGGCAAACTCGGGCATTCCACCACCCAGTACCCATCTTCTCCCGGAAAAAGGATTACCTGTCTCATTTGTCAGCCTCCATCCGAACCATCGTTTGTAACCAAAATAACAACGTGCTTTTTCAATTATTCTTTACCCGGTACCAGTACCGGTACACTTCCTCAAATCCCAGCTTCGCGTACAAACTCAGGGCCGGATCATTCGTCACAAGTACCTGCAGGTACGCCATCTGCGCACCGCCTTCCTTCGCATGCGTCAGCAAACCAGAAACCAGACGCTTTCCAAATCCCTGGTTCCGCTTTTGTGCATCCGTCACCAATCCGAACAATCCCACGTAACCTCCTTCCCTCACAGCCATCCCCGCGGCCATCACCTCACCAGATTCCACAACCGACGCAAAACACATCCGCGATGCCACACGCTCCAAAATCGAACGAAATGAACGCGCATCCTGTTCTTGCATCGCCTGAAGCCGCGTATAGGCCTCCATCCAGTGTTCATCGGGCGCCTCATCTACAGCAACCCCATTCACACGCGCCAGACCTTTCAAGGTACA
>JAQCGA010000358.1 GCA_027619145.1 bacterium
GAGTTTATATAAAAGAAAGGCCTCCGGGGGAAACCCCAGAGGCCTGGTATTGTGCGGAAAATTTGATCTACCTGATGTACTGGCAGGAAAGAATTGCTGTAAATTACACGAATACGTCGTTGGTATCGCCGCGCACGATGGTGACCTGGCCGGCTTCTTCTAGTTGCCTCACGGTTTGCACAATACGCAACTGGACTTCTTCTACATCGCTCATGCGTACCGGCGCAGAAAACTCCATTTCTTCTGTGAGCATCGTTCCTACGCGTTCAGACATATTCCCGAGTACGCGGTCTCTCATTTCGTCGCTGCCGCCCTTGAGGGCTACTGCGAGGTCTTTGGTGTCCACTTCGCGGAGGATCATCTGGATCTCGCGGTCTGTGAGCTTGGCAATATCGTCGAAGACGAACATTTGGTTGCGCACTTCCTCGGCCAGTTCCGGATCCTGGGCATCCAGGCGTTCCAGCACTGCTTTTTCCGTAGAACGGCCTGTGCGGTTCAGAATTTCCGCCACGGCTTTCGGTCCGCCGATCTCGGTGACCTGACCGGCAAGGATGGCCTCTAGTTCCTGCGCCAGGGTTTCTTCAAGTTCGCGCAGAACCTGAGGAGAAATGTTATCCATCTGTGCGATGCGGAACGAGACATCTGCCTGGAGTTCTTCTGGAAGACCGTTGAGAACGCCAGCAGACTGCGATGCATCTAGCTGGGAAAGAATGAGCGCAATGGTCTGAGGGTGTTCTTTGGCGATGAAGGGAATAATCTGGATCGGGTCCACGTCGCGAAGCATATAAAACCCGCTGGATGTGGTAGTGGTAACGCGATCCAGCAAGGCCTGAGCTTTGCGCGGCCCCAGCGCTTTTTCCAGGGCACCTCGTGCAAAGTCCATACCCCCCTGAGAGACGTATTTTCCCGCAATGAGGAGCTGCTCGAATTCTTCGAGGACCTCGTCTTCCTGCTCCGTGGTCACCACGTCCAATTCGGCAATTGCCTGCGCGATTTGTTCAATCTCAAAATCGGTCAGGTATTTCATGACCTCGGCCGTGGTTTCCTGGCCCAGCGCGATCATGAGAATTGCAACCTTGGTTCTCGCGGGAACGTCAGCATCATCATCGTCTTCAGGCAAGAGCAGCTCACCCCCTTCGGGGTTTGGTTGGTGCCGGACGCAACAGAATAGAAAGCAAGGGCCGGCAGGAGTTTGTCAAGAGGCCTGTTCTTTGTTTTATCGGCAACTGGATCAAAAAAATGAAGGGTTCGTATGCTTATTCAATAAGATACGGAATTTTTCAGTGTCGGTCAACCCATCTTAAAGGCTTCAGATCGGTCTGACTTTATGCGACCGTTGACAGAAGCTGCGTCTTTACATACATTGCATACAACGAGTTACAGATATTACCCTGTAGATTCAGTTGAGAGGAAGACCGGAAGCACACCCGGAGAGTCAGGGTGAAAGCACACTAAAAAAAAGGCACCTCTGAGGGGATCTGGTGCGCATTTGAGCGTATGGTGCAATCTCCAGGTATAGATGTCAGCCAGGAATCGAGCACCACAAATTGGAGGCGGTAGGTTCATGAAAGGGCAGGAATTTCTGCAGCGGCTTGAAACAGAAGTCGTGATTGCAGATGGAGGAATGGGCGCCATGTTAAGCGCCCGGGGTATTTCATTGACCAGTTGTTTGGAAGCGGTCAACCTGATGCAGCCAGAACTTGTCAAAGCGCTTCATCTGGAGTTTGTTGCGGCAGGGAGTGAAGTGATCGAGACAAATTCCTTTGGCGCAAACCGGAACAAACTGGCGGCTTCGAACCAGGCAGATCAGGTGAAAGAAATCAATGCTGCGGCGGTGCGATTGGCGCGCGAAGTCGTTCCGTCCCATGTTTTTGTGGCGGGCTCCATGGGGCCTGTTGGCCGCCTGGCGGACCCGGAACAAGAACTTTCTCAAGAAGAGCGGTACAGTCTATTTCGAGAGCAGGCCGAAGTTCTGTTGGAAGAAAAAGTAGATTTATTTGTACTGGAAACTTTTTCACAAGTAGAAGAACTCAAGGTTGCGCTTCGGGCAGTGCAAGACCTGGATGGGCAGGTTCCAGTGGTTTGTCAGATGGCCTTTTCGGACGCGGTGCGCGCAACCGGAGGGCGCGAAGCTGTGAGCGCTTTGCTGGAGCTTGAGGGCCTGGGGGCTTCTGTCATTGGCGGCAATTGCGGGTCCGGACCTGTTGGGCTGATTCATGTGATTGAAGAAATCTCACAGCTCACGGAGGCCAGGCTTTCTGCACAGCCGAATGCCAGTTTTCCGCAGTTTGTCAATGGGCGGTACATCTATGTGTCTGATCCGGAATACTTCGCAGAAAGCGCGGAACGCCTGGTTGGCCTGGGTGCCAATCTGATTGGCGGGTGCTGTGGAACCACGCCGGACCACATCCGCCTGGTCGCCCAAAGAGTGAAAGGGCGTGCGCCAGCAGCACGTGTATTGCGACCCCAACCCCGGGTTCGGCTCAGCCGGCAGCGCAAGAGCCAGAAAAAACACGAGCAGATCTATAGCCCTGTGGAACGTGTAGGCAAAACTGCGGTGACACTGGTGGAAGTAAAGCCGCCCCGAGGGATGGCACTGGGGGCGGTTCTCCGTGCCGCGAAAATGTTAAAAAAAGCAGGCGTAGACGCATTCAGCCTGGTTGAGAATTCTCTTGCCCAGGTACGAATGAGCCCCATTGCACTGGCCCACATTCTGCAAGAGGAACTGGGTGTTGCGGCTGTGATGCATTGCACGTGTCGAGATCGCAATCTGATGGGTCAGCAATCTGCCCTTTCCGGCGCATCCGCACTGGGGGTGCGCACCGTGCTTGCCCTGACCGGAGACCCGGCCACCATGGGGGATTCATCGGCGTCCACATCGGTCTACGATACCAATTCCCTGGGTTTGATTGAGTTGATTGCAAACTTAAACCGTGGAATCAACGTGGCGGGCAATCGGATCAGTGGAGCTTCAAACTTTGTCATTGGTGGAGCGTTTAATCCCAACGTGCGGCGGTTGGAACCAGAAATTCGCAGGTTTGAAAAAAAGATTGCCCGGGGAGCTAGTTTCGCAATGACCCAGCCTGTGTTCGACCCGGCCCAGATTCCGGAACTATACGAAAAAACAGCGCGGTTAAACGTTCCCATTTTTCTGGGCATTATGCCGCTTACAACCTACCGGAACGCATCCTTCTTGCACAATGAAGTGCCCGGGATTCGCATCCCGGAGCAAATCCTGGAACGGATGAAAGGAGTAGCTGAAGACCGGGCCGTGGAAGAAGGGGTTGCTATTGCCAGAGAAATGATTGATGCGGCGATGGATTATGCGCCTGGATTTTACGTGATTCCCCAGTTAGAGAAGTACGAGGTTGCTGCGGAACTGGTGCAGCATATTAAAAGGAATGAATTTCAGGTCACGCACAAAACATCCCTTGTGTCGTAACACTTCATGGAAGATCACACGGAAGACTTGCCAAATCTGGAAATTTCGTTATCTTTTTAATCCGAAATACGAAACCGATTGAAACACGCGATTGGCGTATATAACCGAAAGAGGAGATGTTCGGATGGCCCAACCTAAAGTGACCGCATATTTGAAACCCACCTGCGGGTGGAGCGGAGGCGTTCGCGCTGTGCTTGCCAAATATGGTCTTGAGTTTGAAGACAAAGATATTATCAACTATCCTGAAAACTATCAGGAAATGGTGCGGAAGACCGGGCAACCCATGCAGCCATGCGTAGAACTTGGCGATACGATGCTAGCCGATGTAAGTGGAGATGAAGTGGAAGCTTATCTGATTGAAAATGGGTACACCCCGGTGGGGCCAGAAGCCTCTGTTCCTACAGACCGTTCTTGCACAGACGAAGAACATGAGGAGATGGCCAAGGAGCAGGCCGGCCAGGTTGTATTCGTAAACACCCGGCACAATAGCTAGACCTTCTGTACCCACAACGGAACCAGGAGAGGCGATCCATTCATCCGGATCGCCTCTTTTATTTTTAGGGAATGAATAATGCCTGTTCGTAAAAACAAACATACGGGCGCGAATGACAGTATTTTGTCCAGGCGGATTTCCGCGTGCACAAAATGCCCGCGTCTGGTTGAATACTGTGCTTCGTTCCGAGATCTGCGGGATGAGGTCAATCACAACGCTTCCTATTGTGCCGGACCGGTTCCGGGTTTTGGGGACTCCGGAGCGCAACTCCTCGTAATTGGCCTGGCTCCCGGTGCGCACGGCGCGAATCGCACAGGGAGACCTTTCACAGGTGATGCTGCCGGGGAGGTGTTGTACCGGGCATTGCACCGTCATGGATACGCAAATCAGGGCCAGGTGACTGGAAAGGAAGATGGCCTTCTTCTCCATAACGTGTACATTACAAATGCAGTGAAGTGTGTGCCGCCGCAGAATCGCCCATCTGGGGAAGAAAAACAGACCTGCCGGGAATGGCTCGGGTTGGAACTGGCCAAGTTGACGCGCGTGCGGCTGGTTCTGGCGATGGGCAAGGATGCCTTCGAAGCGTATTTGCATCTGCTAAAAGAGGCGGGGGAGATTGATGCGTTGGCGAACTATCGGTTCGCGCACGGGAAGGTGTATGAGTTTGCGGCGGGGCGTCCGGTACTGCTGGCTACCTACCACTTCAGCCGCTACAATATAAATACCAGGCGGTTAACCGAGGAAATGGTGGAGGATCTACTTTGCCAGGTAGATGGTCTCCTGGCAGGTCAGACCTGATCTGGATTCAAAATGGCGACGAAGGGCAGATTTCGGTAGCGCTGGTCAAAATCCAGGCCGTATCCCACAACAAAGTCGTCCGGGATTGTAAAGCCGGTGTAGGTGACAGGTACGGGGACGCGCCGGCGGGCGGGCTTGTCCAGGAGCGTACAGATGTGAAGGCTGGCCGGATGCCGTGCCTTGAGGG
>JAQCGA010000359.1 GCA_027619145.1 bacterium
GGCGGAGTTGAAGATTGTGGAAGGCCCGAGAGAAATTTTACGGGACGGCCAGCGGAGGGTTGGGCGGATTTCGGGAGATCTGGCAGAAGGGGTTGTGCTGAGCGAGGCCGCCGAAGAGGTGCAACAGGTGCTGGCGTCGCTCTCTTTGCCGCAGGGGTACCGAGCTCGGTTGGTCGGAGAAGAACAGGATCGAGCCGAGTCGTTTCAGAGTCTGGAGTTTGCGTTGCTCCTTTCTATCGTGCTGGTTTATATGGTGATGGCGTCTCTGTTTGAGTCTTTGTTGCACCCGTTTACCGTTATGCTTTCGGTGCCCCTGGCGGGAATTGGTGTGGTGCTGGGGTTTGCGCTGCTGGGCGAGCCGTTCAGCGTGATGGCCTATATTGGGATGATTATGCTGGGTGGAATAGCGGTAAACGATGCGATTATTCTGGTGGATCGCATCAACCAGCTCCGGCCCGAATTAGCCAGCCTTCGAGAGGCTGTGCTTCAGGCTACCCAGGACCGGATGCGACCTATTTTGATGACCAGTGCGACGACCATTCTGGCATTGGCCCCCCTTGCATTTGGTGTGGGCGAAGGTGCGCGGCTTCGAGCTCCAATGGCGATTGCCGTAATCGGAGGTCTGGTCACGTCTACCGTGATGACCCTGTTCGTCATTCCTGCCATGTATGAGGTGATGGACCGCCTGCGCGGGAGGAATGTGCCATGAAACTGGCCGATGTAGCCGTGCGGAGGCCGGTAACTACGGCGATGTTTTTTACGGCATTGAGCCTGCTGGGCATCATCTCCTGGGGCAGGCTCCCTGTCCAGATTTTTCCGGAGTTAATTTTCCCCGAGGTTTTTATCAGCCTCAGCTTGCCCGGCGCTTCACCGGAACAAATCGAACGAGATCTGGTGTTACCCGCCGAAGAAGAGATTGGTAAGCTGGAAGGAATTGAACAGATCGAATCCGCTGCAATGGCGGGGTTGGGGGCAATCCGGGTTTCGTATTCTCAGGGCACAGATATGAAGTTTGCCCTGCTGGAACTGCAGGGCCGGATGAACCGTTTGCAACCCCTCTTTCCCGAACGTACCGGCACACAAGTGCGCCGGTTTGACGCTGCAGATTTCAGCAGTGTGATGATGGAATTGCACGTGTTGGGCGAATGGGATTTGAACGCGTTGCGTGATTTTTCAGAAGAGAAGATCCGCCCTGAACTGGAAGCCGTAGATGGGGTGGTGAATGCCCAGGTGATGGGCGGGCGGCGGAGTGCCGTGGAAGTGATTTTGAATCCAGCGTTGCTCCAGGCGTATGGGTTGAGTGTGGGACAGGTTCGCAACCGGCTCAACGCGGTCAATCAACGTCGCCAGTATCTGGGACGTGTGTATGACAGCGGGCGGGCGTATCCGGTAAGTCTGCAGGGGCAATTTGAGGGTCTGCACGAGGTGCGGAATACAACGATCCAACCGGACATTCCGCTGCGCCTGGATGATATTGCCCAGGTACGTGATGGGTTGCAAGAACAGACCGACCGGCACCGGATTAACGGCAAGCCTGCCGTGGGGATCCGGATTCAGAAAGACGACGAAGCCAACCTGATTGCAGTGGCCGGCGAGGTGAAGAAAACGATAGAACGGCTCAACCGCGAATTTGCGGATCTGGGCCTCGAACTGGGGGTCAGTTCGAGTCAGGCAGAATTGATGAATGAAGCCCTGGATACGCTCAAGCAAGCCGCCGTGATAGGTGCATTGCTGGGCTTATTCGTGTTGTTCCTGTTTTTGCGCAATCTGCGGTTTGTGTCTGTGCTTCTGCTGGCCATTCCGGTTTCGTTGTTGATCACGTTCAATCTGATGTACGCCTGGGGGCTCTCGATCAACGTCCTGTCGCTGTGCGGATTGGCCCTGGCAGTGGGGATGTTGACCGACAACGGGATCGTCGTGATGGAGAGTATTTTCAAGCAGTATGAACGGGGGAAGACGCCTGCACAGGCGGCACGGGATGGAACGGCCGAGGTAAGTCGAGCCGTGGTTGCGGCAACCGGGACGACGGTGGCCGTTTTTCTACCCGTGGTATTTGTTCAAAGCGACGCCCAGGACTTGCTGTTTGAACTGGCATTGTCCATGGTGTTTCCATTGCTGGCCTCCCTTCTGGTGGCTTTAACGCTGGTGCCGTCGCTGGCGGCACGCGGGCTTCAGCGAGACCGGGGGCATTCGCCTGGGGCGGGTCGGCTGATGGAGCAATATACCATTGTGTTGAAAGCCTGCCTGAGACATCGGGTTCAGGTTGTATTGGGGGTGGGAATTGCAGTGGTCGGAACGCTGGTGCTGGCATTCTTCTATCTGTTACAGCAGGAGGTTCGGCGTGAAGAAACGCGGTTTACGGTATATGTCGATTTGCCCGAAGGCGCAACGCTGGATGCGACAGATGCCGTTGTCAAACAGGCTGAAGCCGCCGCACGAGATTTGCCCGGGATAGAACGGTTTACGACGACAGTGGAAGCCGCCCATGCCCGTATTGCGGTCCTGTTAAAAGACCGTTCTGAGAGACCCAATCAGATTCCTCTGGACGAGATCAAGGAGAAGCTGGATCAGGACACGCAGACGATTCAGGGTGGTGTCATCGGGTACGAGCCACAACCCAGGGCAGGAGGAGCTGGGGGCGGCAGGGGGTTTCGACGCCCCCAATCCGGCGGATTCAATCTTACAGGAGGACAACTGGCCGATCAGGCTGTTGTGCGAGGGTACGATTTTGCCACGTTACAAATGATTGCGGACGATCTGGTGTTCCGGCTTCAGGAACTGGAAGAAGTGGATACCCGGAGTGTTCGGCCGGATGCAGAGCGTGGTGCACCCGAGGTTCAGGTTCTCCCGGATGCGGTGGCGATGTTTGACCGACGACTCCAGAGCCAGGATATTCTGGCAGCGGTGGGAGACGCACGTTGGGATGGGTTTCAGACATCGGTTCCATTCCTGCTACCAGACGCAACTGAGGTTCCTGTTGTGGTACGCACCACAGAAAACCCGGAGGATGAAGGGCCGGGTCTGTTGGCGTTTCGGCAAACGCCCATCCAGACACCGAGCGGCAATTACGTGGGGCTGAACGAAGTGGCCCGTGTGCGAACGGACGAAGGACGCAGCAGTATTTTGCGGACGGACCTGTCCAGGCGCATTGTGGTCTCGTATCGACTTGTAGATGAAGTGCTGGATTCGCAACCTCGCCTGGATGCTGCGCGGAAGACTGTGCGCGCCACGCTTGGGGACATGGTTCTGCCGCAGGGGTATTCAGTAGAGCTTACAGAGGCCACAGAAGATACAATCTATTACTGGATGATGGGCATTGCAGCGGTTCTCATTTATATGATTTTGGCATCTCTGTTCGAGTCGCTTTCTGCACCGGTGATGATCCTCTGCACGCTTCCGCCTGCAATTTTTGGATCCTGCTGGGCCCTGATGTTGTCCCAAACCGGGTTGAGCCAGCAGGAAGGGCCTATGGCGCTACTGGGTTTTATTGTGTTGCTGGGCATTGCGGTGAACAATGGGATCATTTTGATTGACGCAATTGGGACGTTGCGTACCCGGTCTGGATTCCGCATGGAACGGGCGGTACTGGCAGCAGGCAGGTCCAGGGTGCGGCCTATTTTGATGACGTCTGGAACCACGCTGCTGGGCGTGCTTCCACTGGCGCTCAAATTTGGAGGAGATTACGAAATCTGGCCGCCGTTTGCAATTACCGTGCTGGGGGGGTTGTCTGTATCTATGCTGTCCACGTTGATCTTCATTCCGGTTGTGTACATGGGATTGGATCAGGCCAGACGGTGGTTGAAAGAAATTGGACCGGTCGGAATTTTGTTCAGCGGGATGGTCTCAGGAGTTGCAGCGTACGGCATCTACGTGCGCTACGAAAGTATTTTCTGGGCTTCCCTATGCCTGCTTCCTGTATGGTTTGTGTTGCTGGGTGCTGTTTGGATGGTTCAGCGTGTTGGGCGTGCCAGAACAGATGTTCGAGAAAGTGTGGGACCGGTGGACAGGATCCAGATTCGCAACCTGACAAAGCTCTACGGTGCGCCAGGCCGGTTCCGCCGGGAGTGGGCCCGGTATGATCGACGCGCAGAGCGGCAGGGCGGCCCGGTAGAAAAGAAATCTTTGCGAGAATCGTTGGCCTGGAAACTACCGCTTATGGGCCTCCTGGTCTATCTCGGGTTCTATTTTGAAGAAGGGGTGTGGATGTACCTGCATGGGCTGGTCACGGCATTCTTCTTGATTCACCTGGGCCGATGCCTGGCCTCACTCTGGTCCTGGAAGATTCCGCCGCAGGCGCGTTTCTTAGGAAAGATGGTACTGCCCGCCCTGTTCCTTGCTTACCTGCACGTACGCCTGAACCTTCTTTCGATCACAATGGCCACGGGTGCTGCGTGGATGTGTTACAGGCTGATTCGGTACCTTGCGGAGCGGATAGAAACAGGACGGGTGAAACCGGAGGACATGGAGGGGCGCACGGCCTGGGTGCGGCGCCTGGTGTACCGGAGTGCAGCCTCGGTTCCTGGACTGGGCGTGCGGGCTCCGGAGTTTCAGGCACTGATTGGTGTGGATCTGGAGATTGGGCGTGGGATGTTTGGTCTGCTGGGTCCAAACGGGGCAGGAAAAACAACGCTGATGCGAATTTTGTGTCGGGTACTGGAACCTACGTGCGGTTCGGTGCAAGTGAACGGGAAAAATCTTTTGGATGACGTAAGAGCACAGGGCCTGATCGGGTATCTGCCTCAGCATTTTGGGCAATATGGGCATCTATCTGCGTTCGAATTTCTAGAGTACCGGGCGTTGCTGGAAGGTCTGAATGCACCCATAGAACGCCATCGACGTATTATGGAATGTTTGGAAATGGTGAATCTTGTGGACCGGAAAGATGATCCGGTTGGTTCATT
>JAQCGA010000360.1 GCA_027619145.1 bacterium
CTCCTCGGGGTGCTTGTCCTGACTCTGGTTGACTGATAGCAAGGGGGTATCCATATGGGATGGGTTCTGGTTGCATTGATTCTTGGCGCAATGGTTTACGGCGGGATGATCGTTGTGGAATATACGAATTACATCATGCAGGCTCGTCCACGTCTGGCGCAATTGGAAAATGAGGCACTTGAGCTTCTGGGACAGTTGAATGAAGCCGATGGCACACAAGAGGAGATCGAGAACCGCGTTGTGGAGTTGAAACCACAAGTCGCTGAGATGTATAAACGTGTGGCGGAACTTCGGACGCAACTGGAAGGTGAAAAGGTGCGCAAGCAACGGCTTGAGATGGAATTTTTCAAACAGCGGTTGAAGGGGCGATTGCGTCCGGCGATTGCGTGAACCATGGTGGGGTGAAACAGGAGGCAGGCGATGTTTCTGGAGTTTGTCACGTTTATTATGCTGCTGCTGGTACTGGTACTGAAATACGGTACGGTGACCCGGATCGTAAAGCTGAACCAGCGGCTCAGAGATGCCGAAGGCAAGTGTCGTCGGAGTGAAGATCGGTTGCGCCTCCAGCGGAACGAGCGGCGTATTGCGGAGCGGGAAGAGGTGGGATTGACCCGGCAACAGGTGTCTTTAGAGAGCGAAATGGAACGGCTGGAAGGAGACTTGACGGCCTTAAAGGAATCCAATATTGAAGTGTTGCAGCAGTTGACCCGGTCTCCCAATGTAGAAGACCTGGGAGAGGGGTTGAACTGAAATTTCGAGGTAGAATAAATATTGAACCGGGGGCGTGGATGACTGCGTTCCCGGTTTTTTATGTACTGGGTTCGTAGATAATAGGATCTTCTATTCCGGCAGCTTTGAAGGCACGCAAGCGCAGGATGCAACTGTCGCAACGGCCACAAGCCCGTTCCTCACTGCTGTAGCAAGACCAGGTGAGGTGAAGGGGGGCACGCAGGTCTTTTCCGAGGCGAACGATCTGAGCTTTGTTGTGGTGGATCACGGGTGTCTGAATACGAATGGTGGTTTCGGGGCGGGTGCCCTCATTTGCCGTGTGCTCAAATGCTTCACAGAACGTTGTGGTGCAGTCTGGATACCCGGAACTGTCTTCCTGGACAACGCCGATATAAACGTCCGCGGCCCCCAGGATCTCTGCCCAGGAGACGCCCATGCACAGGAGGTGTGCATTGCGAAACGGCACGTAGGTAATGGGAACATGCCCGGGGCTGAGGTTTGCATCCGGCACCGGAATTGTAGGGTCTGTTAGTGCGGAGCCACCGATGCGGGCCAGGTAGTCCGCATGGATGATCAGCCGACGTTCTTCGGGCACGCTGTAGTGATCTGCGATATCTGTAAATGCACGCCGTTCCCGGTCCTGGGTGAGTTGCCCGTAATCGAAGTGGAGCAGGGCCAGGTTGTGTGTCTGGGCGGCAACGGCGGCGGTCACGCAACTGTCCAGCCCGCCGCTGAGGAGTACCACTGCCAGGGGAGTCACCGGGCCTCCGCAGAGGCAGCAACCCGCTTGACATACCCGGAAAGGTCGTCCATGAGTGAGTACACAGTAGGCAATAATACAAGCGTGAGTAAAGTGGATACCATCAAACCAGAAATGACCACGAAACCGATGGGCCCCCAGCGCCTGGCTGTACCTTCGGCTGTACCGTAAATCATAGGGAGAACCAGGGGTGTGAGGCCCAGAATTGTGGTGGTGGCTGTCATCAGAATAGGGCGGAGGCGATCCTGGCCTCCAAGAATAATGGCGTCTCGGCGGAAGAGTCCCTGGCGGCGGTAGCGGTTGACATGGTCTACAAGTACAATCCCGTTATTGACCACAATGCCGAAAAGGATGAGGAGGCCGTATGTGGCGTTGCTGTCCATTGGGATTTGGAAGGCATACAGGCCCATGGATACGCCAATGAAGGCGAAGCAGATGGAAAACATAATGGTGAAAGGATGGACATAAGACTCGAAAAGGGCGGCCATAATCAAATAGACGAGTACTGCTGCGAAGAGCATGGTGAAATTGGTTTGGCCCTGTTCCTGGTTCATCCAGCGAAACCGCCTGTCCATTTGCCAGGAATAGGCAGCCGGAAGCGGGATGGCCTCCATGCGCCGGCTCATTTCACGGCCTACAGAAAAGACCGCCGATTGCTCTGTGTTTGCAAATACGGTTACGGTAGACATCCGATTTTCGCGTTCGATGGCCTGCGGGCCTTTTTGAAGGTGGAAGTCCGCCAGGCTGGCAAACGAAACCAGGGTGCCCGTGTCGCTTTCAAATTGGGCATTTTTTAGTTTTTCGAGGGTGGCGCGGTCCGCTTCTTTTAGTTGGACAGCAATGTCGATTTCGCCCTCTTCTGTTTTAAACTTGCTGTTGCCACGCGTTCCAAGAGCTGTGGCAATGGTGGTGGCTATTTGTTGCGGGGAGAGCCCATACCGCTGGGCACGCTGCCGGTTGACGGTTACACGGATTTCTTCGGTGCCGGTTTCACTGCTTACTTCTACATCGTGTACACCGGGGATTCCCTGCATGCGCATGCGAATGTCTTCGGCCAGGATGCCCAGTACTTCGGTGTTGTGACCTTTAATCTCTACGCCTGCGCCGGTGGAGTTGCTGCCCCAGGTGCGTCCAGATTTGAACCGCACGCCCGGTATGTCCTTGGGCATCCTGGCCAGTACGTTGCGCTGTACCTGGTCGGTGGTCAAATTCCCTTCGTCCGCAGGAACCAGATAGAGGGTAATTCGGTTGCTCCACCGATTGGAAAAACGTGTACTGACTGCCTCAATATCCAGTTCGGTTTTATGGGGCAATAGGCGTTTTTCGACCTGCTCAAACAGGGCAAGGGCGTCATCTACATCGTAACTGCGCGGTACTTCTACCGTAAGGTCCACGCGGCGGGTGGGTTGCCACCTGTAGGGCTGCGTTTCGACTTTGGTGAAGAAGTAATAACCAAGCGCCAGGACACCGCAGGAGATGGCCACAGTAGTCCAACGATAATATAGGGTGGTGTTCACGATACGGGCATAGAGGTGTTTGAGCCCGTTTCTGCGGGTCAGCCTGTAGAGGGTACCAATTGCACCCAGGACCAGGCCCACCAGGATCCAGGCCTTTGCTGGAATATCTGCTATCCCACTGATGAACCAGGTCAGACTTTCCACTGCGCTGGCGAACAAAACAGAAAGCCCGGTTTCGTAGATCTGGTAGAAACAGATACTGAGCAAGGGTAGAATCAGCCCAATCTTGAGCCAGCGGTCCAGTTGGGATTGGGAAGAGTCCGGGGTTCCAAACGCGCGCGAGGCAGCCAGAGGGATGAGAGACAGAGCGATGCACAAAGACGCGATTACAGAGATGCAAACGGTGAGTGCAAAGTCGCGCATGAAGAGAGAACTGCGTGAATCTGTAACAAATATGATGGGTACAAAGACGCAAATGGTGGTGAGCGATGCGGCCAGAACGGGCACGCCGACTTCGCGGCTGCCTTCCAGGGCGGCAGTCCATGGGGTTTGACCTTCTTCGTAGCGCTTTCTATAAATGTTTTCAAGGGTTACTACGGCTGGGTCTACGAGCATACCTACGGCCACCATCAGGCCCATCATGGACATCAGGTTGAGCGTAATATTGAGGCCAAAGAATTGGCGCAAGACATACATGAACATGAATACGCTCAGGGCCGAAATGGGGATGGCGGAGCCAATGATGAGCGTACTGCGAAAATTGCGGAGAAAAACAAAAATGACCAGGATGGCCAGACAGCCGCCTATCATGGCGGACTGGGTAAGGCTGGTGATGCCATCGGTTACGTCCACAGAGCGGTCTCGTACGTTTTGAACTCGCAAGAGGTTGGGGCCAATTTCGGCGCGGAGGCGTTCCATTTCCAGTTTTACGCGGTCTGCGGTGGCCACGAGGTTCGCCGTAGAAGATTTTCGAATATCCACGCTGACAGCATTGTTGCCATCCAGGCGTTCAAAACTCTTTTTTTCCGGGTAGTCGTAGCTCACGTTTGCCACGTCGCTCATCTGAATGTTGTTTCGAAGTGGAAGCTGCCGAATCTGCTGTACGTTATCGAACTCACCAATGGAGCGCACGGCCAGGCGGCGGTTTGCACTGTTGACGTAGCCTGCAGATACGTTCACGTTGTTTGCGCGGATTGTGCGGCTGAGTGCACGGATGTCCAGGCTGTGCGCATTGAGCAGGTTCTGGTCCACTTCGACGAGCAGGTCTTTTTCTTCGAGGCCTTCGATTTCTACGCTGCCAACTCCTTCCAGACGTTGTAGCCTGGGCAAAATGGTATAGTTGTACACGTTGGCCAGCTCGGACTGGTCTGGCCCTTGCCAGGTAAGCGCGTACGTTAAAATGGGGAAATCTTCCGTATTCCAGCGACGAATCGAGATGCGCTCCAGGTCGTCTGGAAGTTCGTTTCGGACCTGGTCCAGGCGGTCGCGCACGTGCACGGCCATCAGGTCCATGTCTATGCCCAGCTCAAATTCCAGGCGGACGTAACAACTGCTGTCGAACGAACGGGAACTCATCGCTTTGACGTGCGAGAGTGTGCCCATGACCTCTTCGAGCGGCCGGGTGATGGCCCGCTCAATCTCTTCTGGAGAAGAGGAAGGGTAACTGACGTTGATGTACATGACCGGAAAGCTGATGTCTGGAAGGTATTCCAGGGGTAAGCGGAAAAGCGAAATAGCACCCAGAACTACAATGCTGAGGGCAACCATCACGGTGGTGATGGGCCTGGAGATAGAAAATGCGGAAAGATTCATGGGTTCGCCCTCTTGGATGGCTGGGGAAGCGGTATGAGACTGAAGCCAATTCTGGGAAAGGCTTGATTGATAAGCCTCGGTGCAGGTTTTGATGTCAAGCTGACTTTTGCAGAGATCTATCGGGTTGTGCGAATGAAATA
>JAQCGA010000361.1 GCA_027619145.1 bacterium
CGCCTGGAGCCTTCGGCCCGTGGTAAGCCACACTGGAAAGTCCTCGCTCACAATCTCTGCCGGGTTCCGATACCGGTGCTTCGTGAAAATTCCCCGCCCGTTCTTGAACTCACCCTCGTGCAAAATCGATGTACCCGGATGGCCTTTCTCCGGCACGGGCCACTGGTATTCCCCCTTCTCAATCCGATCCCAATCCAGGCCCGCATAAATGGGTGAAACACTGCACAATTCGTTGAATATTTCTTTTGGCGATGTGAACTCAAACCCCGGGATGTTCATCCGCTTTGCAATTTGCGAGATAATCCACCAGTCCGGTTTCGCCTGCCCAGCCGGAGGTACTGCCGCACGCAATCGCTGGACCCGACGTTCCGTATTAATACAAACCCCATCGGTTTCGCCCCACGCAGTTGCGGGCAGAACTACATCTGCCAGTTGCCCCGTTTCGGTCAGAAAAATATCAATCACAACGAGATGGTCCAGGCTCTTTAACGCGTGCTCACAGTGCGTTCGGTCCGGATCGGACACCACTGTATTCTCACCATCCACCAGCATCGCACGGATCTCATCTCCACAACGATTCAAAGCCGTAACCTTTGTGATTCCTTTGTCGGGATCAATTTCACGACCATAAAGGTCTGAGAACTTCCGAACGCTTTCCGGATCCGTACAGGCCTGGAATCCAGGAAAACTCGAAGGGATTGCCCCCGAATCTCCCGCACCCTGGATATTGTTCTGGCCACGCATCGGATTAATCCCCGTACCTTCCCGGCCCACATTCCCCGTCATCAATGCCAGATTGCACAGACTCTGAACATTATCTACTCCGCAAATATGCTCGGTAATGCCCAGCGTATAATAAATTGCCCCCCTGCTGGCCTTTCCATACCAGATGGCCGCCTGCTCGATATCTTTTGCAGGCACCCCGGTAATTGTCTCTGCCCACTCCGGAGAATACTCTTTGACATGCTCCAGGAACGCCTCGGATTCTACCGTACGATCCTGAATGAACTCTTTGTTCACAAGCCCTTCACGCTCAATGACATGCGCCATTGCCAGCAACAGGGCAACGTCCGACCCCACGCGTAAAGGCAGATGAATATGCGCCAAATCTGCCAGGGCGATCCGCCTCGGGTCTGCAACAATCAGCTTTGCCCCACGGCGTAACGCGCGTTTGAGCCGCGTGGCCGCTACCGGGTGGCACTCTGTCATATTCGTCCCAATGCAAAAAATCACATCGGGCTTTTCCATGTCCTCTAACGGATTCGACATGGCTCCACGTCCAATTGTGGCCGCCAGACCGGCGACCGTTGGAGCGTGTCACGCACGGCTGCAATTATCTATGTAATTTGTACCAAACCCCGCACGGATAAATTTCTGCATCGAGTACGCGGCCTCACTGGGTGCCCGCCCGGATGCAATTCCGTACACACTGTGTCGCCCGTATTTGTCCCTGGCCTGCGCAAACCCCTGGGCCGCCTTGTCCAGAGCCTCTTCCCAACTCGCCTCGTGTAATTCCCCATCTTCACCCCGCACCAGAGGTACCTTCAGCCGGTCCCTGTGATGTACAAAGTCAAACGCGAACTGACCTTTCACACACAGAGCACCCAGGTTTGCCGGACCGTCCATTGCAGGCTGAATTCCCACAATCGTTTCATTCTTGGTCATAATATCCACCGAACAACCCACCCCACAATACGGGCAGATGGACCGGGTTTTCTCAATTTCGCCTTCCACTGTTTCGGCACGCATCGCCTTCTTGTCACCCAACGCTCCCGTAGGGCACGTCTGCACGCACTGTCCGCAAAACGTACAGGACGAATCCTTCAGCAATCCGTCGAACTCCGTCGTAATCTGCGTATGAAATCCGCGGTTCATTACGCTAATCGCATAATCGCCTTCCTGCTCCTCACACACCCGCACACAGCGGTAACAGGAAATACACTTCTCGTAGTCCCGAAGGAGGAAAGGATTCCCGTCATCTTTTGTTTTGCCAGAGTGTGCGCCTTCAAACCGCCCTGTACGAGCTTCGTACCGGTCCACCAGCGTACACAATTCCTGGGACGCGTACCCCCGCAAGGGGTCCACATCCAGTTCCGGGTTCTCGGAAGCCACCATTTCCAGAAGTACTTTGCGGTGCTTCTCAATCGCTTCCGTGTGCGTACGCACCACAGCACCTGGTGTGGCCGGTGTGGTACAGGAAGCCACGGGATTCCGAGCGCCTTCCAGTTCTACCACACAGAGCCTGCAGGCCCCGAATGGCTCCAAACGAGGATCGTAGCAAAGCGTAGGCACTTCTTTTTGATGACGGCTTGCCACTTCGTACAGGGTCTCGCCCTGGGTAAACGTGACCGTCTCTCCATCCAGCGTCATCGTGGCAATCTGTATTTCTTCGCCTTTGGCAACCATCGTAGCCATCCTTTCCTTGCTCTATCTCCGGTTTTGCACGTGTCCGCGCACCTCTTCCGGGAAATATTTCGTCAAACTTTTCGTAATCAATGGGGCGGCCTGGCCCAATCCGCAGGCGCTTGTAGCCTGCATCGTCTGGCCAATATCCTGAACTTCTTCCAGCCAGGTATCCAGCTCGCCCGGTCCGGCGTGCCCGTTGAGCCGCTCGGTCAAGCGCTGCGTACCAATCCTGCACGGAAAACACTTCCCACAGGATTCTTCCGCAAAAAATAACATCGCATTGTGTGCCACGTCCACCATATTGCGGCTATCGTCAAAGACAAAAATGCCGCCTGCACCCAAGAATGAACCTTTGCTTCGAATACTCGGCTCATCCAGCGTTACGTTCAGATCCTCTCCTGCCAGAAATCCACCCGATAGTCCTGCCATCGTAACCGCCTGAATTTCACGGCCTTCCGGCGTGCCGCACGCCCAATCGTAAAGGAGTGTTTTGAGAGGTAGCCCGAACGGTACTTCGTAGTTTCCGGGCCGTTGAACATCGCCCGAAACGCTAATCACTTTGGTCCCCACGTGTTCCCCGAGCCCCAACCCTAGATACCATTCCGGTCCATGCCGAAGCACGTGGGCCGCCACCGCCAGGGTTTCCACATTGTTCACCACAGTTGGCAAGTTCTGGAATCCATGGGTAACTGGAAACGGCGGTCGATTGCGTGGGAATGGATGTTTTCCTTCCAGGCTATTCAGCAGGGAACCTTCTTCACCGCAAATATACGCCCCGCCCCCACGCCGAATATAAATCCGAAAATTCAGATCTGTGCCGAGGATTCTCTCGCCCAGAAACCCCGCATCCTCGGCTTCTGCGACAGCGCGTTCCAGCACACGGAGCGTCTCGGGATACTCGTACCGAAGATAGATAAACCCTTGTGAAGCGCCCGTCGCATAGGCCGCCGCGATCATCCCTTCCAAAACGGCGTGTGGATCGCTGTCCAGAACCGCCCGATCCTGAAAACAGCCCGGCTCCCCTTCATCCGCATTACACACCACAAATTTGGGTGCCCTCGGAGCACTGGCAACGGCCTTCCATTTGGCCCCAGTAGGAAAACCAGCCCCACCCCGCCCTGTCAGCTTGCTCTTATCGATCACATCAATCACTTCAGCCGGACGCATTGTACACAAGGCCCTTTCCAGACCTTCGTACCCGCTTGTTTTCCTGTATCCCTCGATGGTTGCACGCCCCGGTTCGCGAATATGAGCGAACACACATTCCTCGAACCCACCTGGATTGGGAACGGGAAGAGGATACGGCCGCTGTTCGAGATGCGCTGCATCCAGCCCGGCATAAAGTGCATGGCCTCGCATCACTGGAACCGGGTCATCGCACCGCCCTGGGCAGGCCATCGGCGTAGCACCTTCGCTCTGAAGCGCTTCCAGAATCTCCAAACCACCCTTCAACCGGCAGGCCGGTCCGGTACAGACCCGTGGAGCCTGTTGTCCGGGTGCAGATCGGGAGATATGATGATAAAAGGTCACCGTTCCAAACAGGTCTGCCACCGGAACCTTCAGTCCCTTTGAAATTGCCCGGATTACATCATCCGACAGAAAGCCGTCCCGGTCGTGAAACGCATGCAAAAGAGCCAACACGGGTGCGGGCTCATTTTTCCAGCGATCGATCAGTTCGTCGTTTGCAGAAACCGCCATTTGTTTCTCCAATATGTCCAGCTTCCAAAACGGGCCGCGCCCGCCAAACCATCCTTGTGCGCATGGATCGGTAAAAGATACGAATTTCTGTGTAATATAAGCCAAATCAGCAATTTGGAAAGGGCATTTTGAACGGGTTCTGCAGGTTTCCTCTTATCTGTAAACCGCAGGGATTCTAACTGTAAATACGCTTCCTTTCCCCTCCTCGCTCTCCACAAAAACCGTCCCTCCCAGCAGTCCCACCAGCTTCTTCGTAATCGACAACCCCAGCCCGGTACCCTGCCGTTCCCGCGCATGTGCCCCGTCCACCTGCTCGAATTCCTCGAAAATTGCCTCCAGTTTCTCACCGGGAATCCCGATCCCCGTATCCGCCACCGTGATCTTCAACAAGCTCCAGTTGCCCCCCTGCTGCTCCAGATCCGCCTTCAGAACAATCTCCCCAGTCTCAGTAAATTTGGCCGCATTTGATAAAAGGTTGATTACAATCTGCCGCACCCGTGCCTGGTCGGTCTCTACTTCCGCAAGACCATTCGCCACTTCGCACCGCAGGCCAACGCCGCTTTTGACCAGCGGACTGACCGTCGCGCAACACCCATCTACCAGTGTTTTTACAACGAACCGCTCCGGGTGAATATCCATCCGACCCGCCTCAATCTTCGACAGGTCCAGAATGTCGTTGATCAGGCTCAGCAAATGGTCGGCGCTCGCCTTCACCTTTTCCAGATTCTCCCGTTGCCGCTCCGGCAGAGCATCCCCAGAACGCCGCAGTACCAGTCGTGTAAATCCCA
>JAQCGA010000362.1 GCA_027619145.1 bacterium
TTTCGTAATGTCCAGAGCATCGTCTGTGAGCATCGAAACACAACTGGGTTCGAATCCCACAATTTCGTATCCCGATTCGACCAGCGGATACAACACGTCCAGATTGTAGGCCAGATTCGCCTTGGCCTGGTCAATCATACCCGATGAAAGCATGGGCCTTCCACAACACCGGTGCTCTGGAACAACGACTTCAAATCCGGCGGCCTCCAAAAACCGCGTTGCAGAAATCCCAATATTCGGGTAATTATAGTTCAGGTATGTATCGTTAAAAAGAGCCACTTTGCGTTTCCTGGAGACCGGTTTTCGCCCTGCGAACCACTGCGAAAACGTTTGTTTTGCAAACGGTGGCAAGGTGCGCTCCGGCGCAATACCCAGGGCACCCAATACAGTCCGGGTTAGCCTGGAACCTGCCAGCATGTTGGAAAGCGGGGCCAACGCGCTTCCAACCCGATTCACCGTCTCAATATTCCCAAAGAGCCAGGCGCGCAGGGGGCGGCCGTGTTTCTGGTAATACTGAGCCAAAAACTCGTATTTGATCTTGGCCATATCCACGTTCGAAGGGCATTCAGACTTGCAGGCCTTGCACTCCAGACACAAGTCCAGCACTTCGTACAGGCGCTGATCCGTTATCCCGCCTTCCCACTGACCTGAAATCGCGGCTCGCAATGCATTGGCCCGACCCCGCGTAGAATGCTCCTCCTCCAGGGTGGCCATATAGGACGGACACATCGTACCTTCCAGTTTCTTCCGGCACGCTCCTACTCCGTTGCACATCTCCACCGCACGGTGAAACCCACCATCTGCGGAAAAATCGAAGTGGGTCTCGAACTCCTGGACCTGGTATTGCGGCCCAAAACGCAGGTTCTCCGTCATCATTTGTGCATCCACAATCTTACCCGGGTTCATCAGTCCACGCGGGTCAAAAACCTTCTTCACCTCCCGGAAGGCCTCGTAGAGCGTTGGGCCAAACATCTGTTCGTTCCAACAACTACGCACCAGCCCATCTCCGTGCTCCCCACTCATCGCACCGCCATATTTCAATACCAGATCTCGCACCTGCTCGGCAATCGACCGCATATTTGCCACACCCGAAGCCGTCTTCAAATTCACCAGCGGCCGGATATGCAACAGCCCCACGCTGGCGTGCGCGTAATATCCGGCTGTTGTATTGTGCTTCCGGACAATGCGTTCGAACTCGCGAATATAATCCGGCAGCTTTTCAGGAGAAACAGCCGAATCTTCCACAAAAGCCACCGGCTTGGAATCTCCCTTGATTCCCATCAAGAGCCCCAACCCGGCTTTGCGCACATTCCATACATCGGCCTGTTCTTTCGCAGAAATAGCTCTCCGAAACCCATAACCCAGTTTCCGAGCTTCTACCAGGCCCTCCAATTCATCCAGCTTTGGCATAAGCGCCTCCACCGAATCCCCGTAGTACTCTACCACCAGCACCGCCTCCGGATCCCCTTCCACCCACCCACGCTGCCGAGACAGCTCCAGCGAACCCTCCGTCTGGTCCAGAATCATCTTATCAATCAACTCTACAGCCGCCGGCCCTGTTTCCAAGATAGGCGACACCGCCTCCATGGATGCAATCAGATCGTCAAACTGGATCACGCCCAACACCCGCGCGACCGGCAAAGGTACCACTCGCAACTTTGCTTCAACAACCGTGGCCAGTGTGCCTTCGGACCCGACAACCATCCGACTCATGTTTACTGGTTTCCCCGGCACAAATACATCCAGGTTATAACCACCTACACGTCGCAAGATTTTCGGATAACAACGCTCGATCTCCTGCTGGTGCACACGAGCCAGGCGGACCACCTCGCGGTAAATGCCTCCTTCCAGATCTGGCTGAGCCTGCTTCTGTGCCAGACCGTCTTCGTCAACGTCGTGAAAAATTGTCTCCGTACCGTCCGAAAGCACCACATCCAGCGCGATGACGTGATCAATTGTTTTCCCATACAGCACCGAGTGTGCACCCGCTGAGTTATTCGAGATCATCCCTCCAATATTGGCGCGACTACTTGTGGCCACATCTGGTGCAAATTGGAGCCGGTGAGGCTTCAGGAATGCATTCATCCAGAACCACACCCGGCTGAACGCGCACCCAACCTGCCTCTGCATCCAATTCCAAAATCCGGTTCAGATATTTTGAAAAATCCATGATGACGGCTTTGCCCACCGATTGCCCTGCCAGGCCAGTTCCTCCTCCCCGCGGCAACACGGGCACACCAAAGCGGTTCGCAATCTGGATCACCGCCACCACATCCTCCCTGCAATTCGGAATCACTACCCCGAGGGGTTCTATCTGGTACATACTGGCATCCGTGCTGTACAGAATACGCGAAGTCCGATCAAACCGGACTTCGCCCTGTACTTCCGCTTCCAATGTTGAAATCAATTCTTCGTGCACCCATACCCTCCTTCTCAAACTGCGACAGAATCTATGCTTTTTTTTGTTTATTCCGAATCGTTCTGGCCAGAATTCTTGACCTCATCGGGATCTATGCGGGGCCACTTTGTACGCCTGAACGCAGTATCTTCGGGCTTCTCAGAACCTCCTTTTACTTCCGAAGGATCTACAGAATCATACGATGCAGTCCGAAACGACGCAGGTCCCGCGCCGCCATTGCGGCGAAGGCCCCTGGCCGTATTTGCCTTGGGATCGGGTTGGTCAGCTGCTGGCCGGGCCTTGGGACGCCCTGGGTTCAGTTTCCGCTCTGTATGTTTCCGGCCTACCGCAGCCCAGTCTACAGGACGCGCCTCGCTGGATTCATTCTTTCCTTCGGCTTTCGGCACAGTAGGCCAGGAAACGGGTTTCGCCACTTTGGAAGCAGAACGCGATGGGGTCCGCCCCAGCGCTTCCTGTATCTCCTGAATCACCTCACCCGCGCTTACAGGCAATTCGACAAAGCCGATCGCTCCGTGAAACTCAATCCTTCGCCGCGTCAGGGCTTCCAACTCACCCGTACTGTGTACCAGAACCGGAATGACCCTCGTTTTTCCGTACCGTTTTAGCACGCGGGAAAAAGCAAAATTATGCCCCATGTACAAAAGAGCATTGACCATAATGATATCTGGCGATTCAGCCATGCAGGCCCGCGCACCCTCCACACACGTAGACGCAAAAACAGCCACGTGGGCGGTTCGGGAATCGAACAGGCCGCGCAACGCCTTACAGTGGTCCGGATTGCCATCGATGATCAGTACTTTGGCCATAAGACGCCTTTCCTGGAACGGAGACGGGTGCTACCTCTCCCGGTCTCGGTCGATCTGCTGTTTGAGAAGCTGGGCCAGCCGCGAGCGGGCCACCTCTTTGATCTCACGGTCTTTATCAAAAGAGAGCTGCGTCAGCGCTTCACGAGGCGTATTTCCGTTATATACCGTAGCCTTGCGAACCTCCAGATCCACATCTTCCGCCAAACGCAACAACGCCGGAACCGGCGTCGAAGAATGGGCGGCCACAGCACGCCGGACCGAATCACTTGAATCAAAAATCAGACCCAGCAAAATGGCAGGGGATGTTCCTGGGTTTTGCGCAACTGCAACCCGGAATGTTTCGTCATTCACAATTGAAAACCGTTCCATCACCCGAAGAGGCGTATGCGGATTTTGTGCCACTTTCAGCCGGATAGACGGATCCTGCACCCTGGAAAGAATCTCCAGAATAACCGGTTCCGTATTGCGGTTGGCCGCCACCTTCTGCTGAACCACCCGAGACACGTCCTGGGCCAGATTGCGCAGAATCGTTGGCGGCGTCTGACCGTTCGAAGCCAGCCCCACGCGTACAATTTCCACATAATCTTTCGCCAGTTCCTGCAAGGCTTCCCGCGCCGTAGGGGTATTGAATACCGTCAGCACGCCGTCCTCATGTTCCAGCGTGTACGTACGATCCACACCTGCAATACGCCACCTGCGCCCTTGCTCCACAATTTCTATTAAGGCTTCGCGTCCAGGAGCCGCTCCCCGAGCACCAAAAGCCGTTTCAAGCTCCAGATTCAGAGTACCGTTGTCCAGGTATTCTCTGAACGCAGGGTCAACCTGAAAAAGCACGCGCGTATTCATCGCAACAGCCCATCGGACCGTCTGATTCGCATCCCGAGCAAGATCTACCAGCACCTTCGCCGGCGTCCACGGGTTGAACGCGACATAAAACCGCACGCCCGGGTCTTCATCCTGTGCAAGACGGGTAAGCACCCGGGCGTTGATCGTACGCTTTGCCCGCTGCTTTTGCTCCTTGTTCAGGTCTTCTGCCCGGCGCAACAGGCGCAAAAACTCCCGATTGTCCACCTTCAGGCTATCAGGCAGGGACTGGGAAGGCACCTTGCCAGGCAATACCCAAAAAATGATGCCGGCGATCAAAACAACACGAATAGACCAACGCAACATAACCCTCACAGGTTCCGAATATTCAATCAGAGCAAGATACCATCTTGGGGACTGGACATAATTTAACCCATCGGTCGGAATAGGTCAAGCCATCTCCCAGGGAGGATTCATCAATACCCGGCCAAGCAAAAAACTTGACAGGCGAATGCCGAACGGTTATAGATGATCCCTGGACCGTTCACGCAATTTCTCAAACCGAATCACGTGTTGCATAAGGAGAGTATAGAACATGCCTGACCAGCCACCACTTCAAGTCGGTTTCGGTGTTCAGGACTATACACCCTCAGAACCGCCAGACGGAGCCTTCAAAGTATACGACCCCATTTCCTACCGCGTCCTGATTTTACAACAAGGTGCCAACAACGTCACCTTTCTCTCTGGAGACTGCTTCAGCATCGAAGAAGATCTGGTTCGCCGTGTAAAAGAACGCCTGCAAGACATCCCGTGGTTGAATCCGAACCACATCCTTCCCTGTGCCGCGCACG
>JAQCGA010000363.1 GCA_027619145.1 bacterium
TATATCGGAATTACAGGCAGTTAACTGCAGAAAATTTTTTCCGGGTGGGGGGAAAATTGTGCAAAATGGTGGATTTTGAGGGGTTGGGACGCTGTAAAACCGGGTATGAGGTAAATCTTCAGGAGGGAACCCCCTCGCAAGATCGACCGAGATTTACACCGGTAGGGGTTCAGTATGTTGGATTAGAACATAAATGAAGCTGATAGAGCAAGCCCGCCGTGACGCTGTGGTGAAATGCCAAAGCGAACGGGTAGGGCTACCTGCTCCCATCGTTCGTTTTTGATTTCGGCTCCGATCACTATGCCCGTTATCGTGCTGGCAGAACAAAGGAGTAGGAACATGGCAAAGCCTTCTTTTGATGGATTGGTTTCTGTTGCTGTGCCTGGTCGTAGACCATTCCAGCCAGGGGTAGCCCTCGTAGTCTTCTCCTGAAAGTCAATAAACAAAAAACCAGGAATTGCGCCAGCGAGCAGCCCCCAAACCGCACCGGTTTTTGCCCTCGACTGTTGTCCATGACTCACCTCGAACTTTGCCACTGAGGTGCACGGTACCACCAACTGGCGACCATCCTCAGTCTTTATCACCAAAGAATCGGCATCCAACTTCGCAAGCGTTCCCACCATATCGATAGTAACAAGAGACGGCGCTGTAATACGTATCCGTGAACCAGGGAAAAGAGCGAAAGGATCGAAGCCTTCAATCTTTAAAGTGATGATATCCTGATACTCTATCCGTTCCTTCCACAGGCCCCTCCCTAAAGTGAAGGCGTTGCCTTCAATCGCTTTTATATAACCTTTTGCCGTTGTCTTTTTGTTTTTTGGGGAGTGATAACTCACCTCAACAAATATTCCGATTGGGAGCTTATTGTAATCGATTTCATCACCCCTTAGGATCACGCCATCCTGTGCTGCACAGGGCACGTATCCTATCGGCAAGAGAAAAGCAGCGATCAGAATCGAGTTGATCAATCTCATTGTTAATCCCTCGGTGTACCCACTACATAACTTAGTGCCGGTAGGCGTAAAAAGTACCGGTAGGCGTAAATTTGAAACGCGAAAGTTGGAAAGTCGGTGCGTTTTCTACGCTTATGGATTCAGAGCACAGCTGAACAGCCGGGGGCCGCTGCTGAGTACCACGCGCGCCGCGTTGCCGCCCACGAGAATGTGGCGTCCGTCCGGATGCGCCAGCACCGCGTGCGGCCGTCCGTAAAGATCCCGCGCCTCGTCGGCATAGTGGGCCAGGCGGGGGTTGATGCCCGTTTCCATGTCTATGCAGTCATAGGGTTTGAGCGGATCGTATTCCACGAGCATGCCGGAGCTGTAAATGGCGCCTTTTTATGCAACGGTTTGCATTCTGTTGGCGAAATCCCGGCCAGAGGTAGGAGGTGGTAAAGGTTTGCCTTCGCTGTGGTACAATTCGATGACTTCTTCCACGATCCCGCAAAGTTCTTGAAATACGGCTTTCTCGTCCTCTCCGTGACATCCCCCGAAAATCAATCCCGGCGCACTGCCTACAAAACATTGATCCTCTTCAGACCATTCTACAATTTTGACATACCTGGCACTTTCTTTCATTGTTTTGACTCCTCAATGGCCGATCTAACGGCTTTGATTTGATAGTGCCTGGCATCAGTGCCAGGATTTCCTGAGAGCGTTACAGGTTTGGTCACATTGGGATGTACGAAGTTGCGATGATTCCCTTTTCCACCGCGATCAGTGAATCCGGCCTTTTTCAACTCTGCCATGAGTTCCCTGAGCTTCGGAGGCATTTATACTGTCTCCTTTTTCTCTCCTTACGAGAGTTGAGGAGTGGCGTACTTCCCGGATCTCGTCAATTATTGGATCAATTTGGTGCCGGAGAGTCCGAGGTCAGAGCGGCGCGGATGTGTTCGGGCGTCAATGCCGGGAAATCAGACAGGATCTGGTCTTCCGTCATTCCACCTGCCATGTATTCGAGAATATCGTACACGGTGATTCGGGTACCTTTGAAACAGGGCTTGCCGCTTCGGACGCCGGGACGGATTTCGATGTAGTCTTCAAATCGCATGGCGTTCAAAAAAACTTCCTGTGGGCGTTTTGCGAGTATTGCCGGAGCATTTGTTCTGTTTCTCAAATAATAAGGATATCCAGCCCAAATGTAAATACCACAGCGCCCGGCAAGGAGGAAGCTATTTTTTTGGCGTATCCCAGCCGAAGCTGTCGAACCACTGGCCGTTCTGATAATTCTGAAGGGCTCTTCTTACATATGGGACCATGTTTTCGGGCAGGTCGTCCAGCGAAAACCAGGATAGATCGTCGCATTTGTCTGGCTCGGCGTTGAAGGGTTCGCCTTTCCAGGTGTGGGCAACAAGGATGAATCCGATGCGCTCATCTTCCTGTTTTCGGTGCATAACGCCGACCACTTCGATATTGGATGGGGCGATGTGAATGCCAGCCTCTTCCCGGGCCTCGCGGATGGCGGCGGCCTGGGCGGTTTCGTTTCCGTCCATGTGACCGGCGACGATGCTGTACTGGCTGTCTGCGTATCCGGTGTTGAACCGGCGCAGGAGGAGGGCCTGGTTTTCTCTGAAGAGGAAAATGTGTACATCTGGGATGAGTTTGAATTTTTCTTCAGGAATCAAGATTTTTCGGTTCCGATCTGTAGCTTTGGGTGTGAATCAATACCAGAGGTGAGAGAAGTAAACGCCCAGTCCATACGTGGTTACGTTGCTTTCGGGTTCACCCCAGGTGATGTCAAAACCGATGAGCCAGTTTTTGGATATTTCTTTTCCTATGCCAAGGCCCAGACCAAAGCCTGTGGAGGTGCCTGAATTGGATTCAAAAGGGGCTGTTACCTGGTTAAATCCAATAACCACACTTAAAAAGGTAGGTTTTGTCTCGTCGCCCAAAAATCGTGTGATGCCTAATCCTCCTGTGCTACTGGAGGTTGTAATTCCAGCAGAATCAAACCACAATACTTTGCTGGTCCAGGTAACCAGGGTTTGACCACTGCTGAGTCCATACCCAATTTGAAAATTGGTTTTGAGCGCGATCTTTTTTTCGGTCCCCCCCGTAAAATCGTTGTATACCCAACCAGCACCTGGGCCAACTGAAAGTACAAAGCCGCTTTTCGCTCCGTCAAAAGCCGAGGTTGGATGTACAGATACCAGGCACAAGAAAAGTAGGGTTATACAAAATACAATGCGCAGATGCCCTTTGTGTGTTGAGATCATGGAATATCTCCTCTTGGAATGGCGGTGATTTTACTGTACGAACAGGCGTCTGGAAGGGTTCAGGTACTAAGAAAATGCAGTGAAAGCAAGAATTGTTCTTCGATGGAGGGATTCCAGGCTTATGATTCGGTTTCTTCTGCGAATTCTTTCAGTTCCAGGAGATCCTGGGGGAGCGGTCTGAAATCTGGATGAAGCTGGGGATTTTCTGATCATTTTAGTGCCGGTAAACGTAAAATGTACCGGTAACGTAAATTTGAATGCGTGTTTCCAGTTCTGTTTTACCAGAAAGTTTTTCGTGTGGCTTTTTTGAGGTGTTCGAGGTAGGGCCTGTACGCGTAGAAGATTGGGATGGTGAAGATGTTTCCATTGGGCTTGCTGTGCAGGTTCTTGACCGCCTTTTGGAGTTTGGTCAAGCGAGGTCGGCGGGTTTTGAGGAGGAGGAGAACTTCCTCTTGCAGGTCTGGCTGACTTGGATGCAATACCCGAAGAGGAGCCGTGATGTCCGCAGACGCAGCGAGGCGGGCTTCAACCAGAATACGGCCCAGGGTTTCTGCTTCAGAGATGGAGGGGGTGGGGATGCATATGGCGAGTGCATCAAAATCAATTTTTACCCGTTTTTTGAACTGACGGACGCTTCGGGCAGCTTCGTTTTCCCATTTGCGTTTCAAGATGTCGATGGACCAGCGCAGGAGAAGAAGAGTTGCAATGACAAGGAATGCTTTCAGAAGGTTACGGAATACGGAGGAGATGGTATTTTTGCGGCGTGTTTTCCGGTTTTTGAGAAGGTCCAACTGCGTATCGATGAGGTTTTGAGTTAAGGGAGTTTCCTGAGCAATGGTACTGGCAATTTGGGTGAGTTGTGTTTTTACTGCATCGGGCACGGACTGGACCTTGGGATCGCGTAGAAGTTTTTCCGCGACGTGTTGTGCAATTCGGGCGATGTGCTCTTCTTGCGATATTTGTTCTTGAGACCAGACGGGTGTTGTCGTTAAGATCAGGGCCAGGGTAAGAAGGAGGGCGTTCATGTTCGGTTCCCTCCAAACGGCCAGATGCGTTTCCACCAGACCGGAGACTCCTGTTTGAGAACCCAGTCCAGATCCGGGTCGTGCGCGGTGGCATTGGGCAGGCTGATGATATCGGGAACATTGAATTTTGTGTGTTCTACGACGTGGCCAATGATGGCGGGGACGTTGAATTGGGTCGTTTTGAGTACGAGGAGGAAGCCGGATGTGTTTTCAATGCGGTCCTCCCGGCGTAAGATGGAGCGGACCGGTGAGGTGATGTTTCCAGAGGCGGCAAAGCGTTTGTTGATGAGGGCTTGCCCGAGGTTTTCGGCTTCTTCTTCGGTTGCCGTTGGGATGAGAACGCTTGTGACCGCCTGGGCGTTTTCTGCAATCACGCCACGACCCATCGCCCCTATGATGGCTCGGAGGACCAACAGGGCAATTACAATGGCGATGGCTTTGGCTACGTTGAGTAGGACTTTCGTGATCAGAACATCGCGTTCTTGGCTCCGCTGAGCCTGGCGCTGTGCTGCGGCCTGGAAGGTTTCTGTATTGTTGACGAGGGTACGGGCGATTCTGGTTATGGTTTCCTGCTGGGCCTGCGTGAGGGGTGCGCCGGGAGAGGTTTCCAGAACGCCCTGGGCTACGCTTCGGACAATGTTGG
>JAQCGA010000364.1 GCA_027619145.1 bacterium
CGCCAATTTGTGCTCCAAATCGGAATTGTGGTGCAGAGGCGACGTAGCATTCTTCCTGGGCGTAGCGTAGAAGCATGAGGCCCAGGCGGCGGGCGACCTGTTCGTTGGGTCCATTCTTGCGCAGGTATGCAGTGAGGGTGTCAATGCCCGATCCAAAGGTACGGCACTGATCTCGATGGTAAGAGGCGGCGAAGATGAAGATGTGTTCGTCTTTGTCAAAGTAGCCGTAGCCGTCGTCTGGAAACTGCCCCGAGGTGTAGTCCTGGGAGGTGAGGCTGTTGCTGGGAAATACCGCGTTACAGTTGGGGCATGTGGATTTGAAATCGCAGGGGAGGTGGTTGCGGCTCCAGGGGTAGAACCCACCGTACCGGTAGATGGCAGTGCCGCAATTGGGGCAACCGTGGTGCACGTTGGTATAATGGGCTTTGGGAAGTTCGGACGGTGGGAGTTGTTGCCAGACGGTTTCGTCGGTTTGTTCGATCCACCAGGTGGCGGCCTGTTCGTTCAGGGTTTCCGGGATGTTTAGATCCTGGAGCGTCTGGCGGGTTTTGGTGGTTTGGTAGGTCTGTCCCACAGGCCAGCGGCGTGGCCAGGTTGCACCGTTGTACTGGTGGATGGTGCGGAACTCTTCCAGGGTGCGGACCTGAATGGTGACTTCAGCGGTTTGTCTGTTGTGGGAAGCGCGCAGGGTGTAGTCGCCGGGGATATTGGAGGCGGTGAGGTAATGATAGACAGCGGAGTCTATGGCGCACCACCGGCTGGTGATAAGGCGGAACCCTTCGGCTTCGAGCGTGACATGTTCGTCCGGGGCCTGTACAGGCAGGCGGAAGGTGCGGTTGACCAGAATGGCCCTGGGTGCCCAGGGGATCTGTATGGTGGACATCGAGACTCCTTGGAGAAATTGAAAAACACAGCTATGTCACGCAAAGGCCCACGACGCAAAGGGAGAAGCGGGGCAGGGGGACAGGTTTTTCGTAGGGGCGGCCCCCTGTGGCCGCCCGGTTTTTGATGGTGAAGTCGAATTACGATTTTTTCAGGCCGCGACGGGCATAAGAAAGGGCCATGACTTCCAGGGCGTTGATGAGATAAACTTCTCTGGCATCCGGCTCCAGGCTTTCTACCATTTGTTTGGCAAGTTTGGCAGCTTCGGTTTCGATTTCAGGTTTCATGTCTTCCCACTTGCCCAGTTTGCCGTGTTTTTCCCGGTAGCTTTCCCGGGCGGCCTGGAAGATGGCTTTGGCAAGTGTACGAGGGTCTCCGTCAAGCTGGATCTGATTGTTGGGCATAAAAGAATCAACTCCTGCAAAGTGGTTCATAAAGGACGGTGTCGCTTACTACGTAGTCTACTGCCTGGACCCATGTACCGGGAGGGAGCGCCAGGAGGGTTTGGGCGTTTCCTGTTTTGGGGTTGAGAGACAGGACGGTGCGCACGCTTCCTGGAGGCCATCCGCCGGGGTTGGCTGCGCCGGATACTTCGGCCCATGCGTTGCCGGTCTCAGTTTCTACGCGGGTATCTTGCAGATTTCCGCTTTTGGCCAGGATTTGGAATCCGAAGGAGAGCTGGTTGTTTTCTACGGAGACAATTTCTGCACGGCCCAGGATGGAGGTTACGTCCAGGGTGAGCCGGGAGGTGTCGCCCAGGTTTTCAACGGATTCAACGAGGTAGTTGTGTGCGCGTCCGTTTGGGTTGATGACGATGCGATCACCGGCTGTGATGCCGGTGAGTCCCTGTACGTCTATGGTGCGGGTGTTGCGGTCCAGGGCGGTGATGTGGCCGGTTTGGACGGCGTGTTCGAAGGAGGTGGATTTTTTGCCAACTGTGACTGCGGTTGTTCCGCAGGCGATTGCAGTTCCGTCGATGACAGCGGCAAGTGCGCCTTGCAGGTGAGTACCGTCTTCGAAGGTTGTGGTTGCATCTGGATCTGCATTCGGTGCCCAGTAGAGGTCTATGTGACGACCGTTGCGGCTGGTGAGGCGAACGCCTGCGGCGGTGGCGGAATCGCTGGAGATGGTTTCTACAGTTTGGAGAGTAGCGTCGCCTGTGCGGGGTTCAAGGACGAGGTCCACGCAGGTGGTGTCGTTTTGTGGCGTCCGACACCAGAGCAGGGCGCGGTAGCTGTAGTTGGATTCTTCGGGTTTGCCCATCATTTCTGTTGCACGGGCAGTGAAGAGTTCGGTATTGGGACTTACGCGAATCTGGTGGAGGTCCAGGTGAACGGAAGACTCTCTGCGGGATTGCCAAGCGCCGTTCCAGGCAGCGGGGGCCTGTCCGGTTGCCACGTCGTCCATATACGCGAGGGCCGTGTAATCTGGATGGGGCAGGTTGTCTGTGTCTCCACGTTTTCCGCCGGAGGTGGCCACGGTACCTGTACGGGGTTTGAGGTTGGCGCTGTCTGAGTGGAATTCACCTTCCAGGCCGCGGCAGGTGCGCCAGTGTTCGGTGCCTCCGGTGACGCGGGAGAGGTCCACGAGGGCAATGCCTTCGCTATCGGTTTCCACGAGGGCGAGCAGGCGGCGGTAGGTGACGCCGGTTGTTGTCCAGGCGTGTTGTTTGGAATCCCAGGTCCAGCGGTCTGCTTCAATGTCCAGGATCTGGAGTCCGTCTATGAAGATTGATCGTACGAGGCGGCCTCGGCCCGCACTGCGAGATTCACCGGGAGGAAGTGCGCCCCAGGCGGTGTTGTGCGTGGCCCAGTGGCCTTCCCAGGGAGCGGCGCTGGCCCAGGATTGGGGGTAGCCCAGGTCTGTGAGGAAGGGGCGTTCGAAGGCGAAAAGCTGTGCGTCCAGCAGATCCCGATGTCGGTGGTGTAGCGCGTCTCCATATACGATTCCGGCGGCGGCACGCTCTGGCGTTTCTGAGGTGCGGAGAATGGCGATGCCCACGCCGTCGTGAACGGTGGAGTCGAGTTTTCGATACTGGCCCTGCTGGACGGTGTCACGGATTTCTTTTGCAATTGGATCGCCTGTGAATTCGGCGGCCCAATTGAGCAGGTTGGGCGATAAGGGGGCGTGGAGGCACTGGTTCTTCAGGCGGATCGTGCCTCCTTCAAACTGGGTGTCTGCGCCGTGGCTGGCTGCGCTTCCGGGTGCAGAGCCGTCGCCGTACTGGAAGTAGGAGCGGCCGATCATGGTGATTTCTTGCAGGGCGCGTGGTACGCGGGCAGCACGTGGATCGCTCATCAACGAAGGGTAGCGGGATTCCGGATAGGCATCTGCGTGGGTTTCGCGCAGGCGGTAGAGGTGGTATTCCAGGTCGAAGAGTCCGTCGCTGTGGATGCTGTTGTAGCCACCGGTGGCTTCCTGGGGGGTACCGTCCGGGTAGAAGTCGTTGGAGGTGAAGACGCGGAGGGTGTCCGGGCCTTCGTCGTAAACCCAATCCATGACGCTTTTGGCGTCTGTCCGGTCCAGACAGCGGAGAAGAATCAGTGCGCCCTGGCTTTCCCGAGGGAGGTTGCTGCTGGCACCTCGGTCCAGGGTGGTTTGTAGCAAGGTGGCGAACATTTCTTCGATGAGATTGGTGGTGTCCTGGGAGGATTGGAGATTGAGGCCGAGGGCCTGTGCACGGGAGACGAGTTCCTGGTCTTCGCGCAGGAGGGGCCAGACGGTGTCGTAGGCGGTTGCGAGGGTTTCAATGATGTACGGTGTGTCGATGGAGTAGCGGACGGAGCCTTTGGCCTGCAGAGCCGCAACAGGATTGGTTTCATCGGCCCAGTCCGGTTGGCCCCAGTTCCAGGGTTCTTCTACGCCTTTGGAGGGGCCATAGCGGAATTGGACAGCGGAGGCGATATAACATTCTTCTACGGCGTATCGCAGGAGCATGATGCCGAGTTTTCGGGCGGTTTCTTCGTGGAGGTCGTTTGCCTGCAGGTGCGTGGTAAGTGCGCCAATGCCCGAACCGAAGGCGCGGCACTGGTCTCGATGATACGTAGCGGCAAAGAGGAAGATGTGTCCGTCTTTGTCGAAATAGCCGTATCCGTCATCTACGAAATTTCCCGAGACAAAATCTTCGTCTGTAAGGTTGTTGCTGGGGTAGATGGAGCCGCAATTGGGACAGGTGGATTTGAAGTCGCAGGGGAGGTGATTTCGGACCCAGGGGTAAAATCCACTGTATTTGAAGATGGCGGTCCCGCAGTTCGGACAGCCCTGGTGGGCGTTGGCAAAGTGGGCTTTGGGGAATTCCGCGCCGGGCAGTTGTTGCCAGATAATATCATCTGGCTGGGAAGTCCACCAGGCGACCTGGTCCTGATTGGGTGAGGAAGACCCCGGATTGCTGTTGAGCGGGTGGGAACCCTGTTCAACCTGGAGCGTCTGGCGGGTTTTGGTGGATTGGTATGCCTTCGCAACCGGCCAACGGCGCGGCCAGTCTGCTCCGTTGTGTTTGTGTGGGGTGCGGAGTTCATCCAGGGTTTGTACGCGGAGGGTGGTTTCTGTGGTTTCTCCGTTGTGGCGTGCGCGGAGGGTATAGGTGCCGGGTTTGTCTGGGGTGCGGAGATAATGATAGCGGGCACCGTCTCGTTCTACCCAGCGGGTGGCGATTTGTTCGATACCTTCGGCTTCGAGGGTGATGTTTTCAGTGGAGGCCTGAACGGGGAGGCGGAAGGTGCGGTTGGTGAGGATGAGACGTGGACGCCAGGGGATTTGTACGGTGGACATCAGAGGCTCCTTGGTTGGGATAGAATCAAAGTGTCGCGCAAAGGCGCAAAGACGCAAAGGGAAAGTCAACGGCTGGATCACGAAAGGGCACGAAAGAATGCGAAAGGACACGAAGCCCCCGCCCATTCGTAGTTTGGGTGGAGGGGAAAGGTGCAAAGGGAAAGAATAAATGCAAACCAATGCGTATAGATCTGTAGGGGCGAACCTTGTGTT
>JAQCGA010000365.1 GCA_027619145.1 bacterium
TTCGCCCAACGAATTTACTTCACCGAAATCGGCGCCAACCCATCTTTTTTTTTCTGCTCGTTCACCTGGTCAATCCGCCACGGCACAGCCGAACCATCTGCCCGAAATCGATCGTAGTACCCCTTCTCATATCTCGAAATGGGCATCAGCACCCGCTCCGAACGAAAACCTGCCAGCGCATCCGCATCGAGCACCTTCCCGGTTGTCACATCCACCACCTCAATCTCCGCTACCCGGATGCTCCCCAGGCCACGCGCGTGTGCAAATTTCAAAAACGGGGTCTCTTCCGGGTCCAGCCCCATCAAATACGTCCCCACCGCATCTACATGTACCTCGTTCTCTCCCATCAACGTCCAGCCCAGCGGATAATTCTCACCCTCATTAAACGCCGTTCCATCCCGGCCAATCAGCCCATCTACCATGCACAATTGTGGAATCTCCAACGAACGGAGTGCCGCCACCAGATCGCACAGCTTATGGTAGAACCGATCCTCGAACAGGCTCAACCCGCTCTCCGTCAATCGCCAGATCCCATCCTCAACCGGCTTGTCCACCTCCTGAACCGTACACAGATGTCTTTCTGGACGCCCCAGAATTCCCATCAAATTCTTAATTGCCAGCGTCGTACATCCCAGATTATGGCATTTGGCCAGCGGCACATTGAACAAGAAACTGCAATCCGTCACCTCCCGGTAAATCGGATATTCTTCAAACACAACGCCACCGGGAACCGCAACGGTTTTACACGGTGCATCGTTCAACGCCACCAGACGAACGCCCCGATCCTTTGCCATTCGAGTATACCCTGCACCTTCCCACGTATGCCCATTGTCCTCCTGTTCACCAGACTGCCCATCTGCCACCACCAGCCGCTCCGGGGCCACGCCCTTCTCGATCAACACGTCCAGCATGCCTGCCAGAAACCCCGGATGCGTCACAACGCGCTTCTCCGCCGGAAACAACACCGTTGCATTGGGCTTCAGCAGCACCGTTCCTGTCGATGGAAGATCCAGATCAATCCTGCCCAACGCCGCATATGCGAGATCTCGATACACTTCGAACGGCGCTTCATTTTCCTGAATCTCCACCCGGTGCAGGTACACACGGTCTTTATTCATCTTCATCATCGACCTCCGTACTCTATTGATTTGGATATGTCTCCACCCGATGTTTCACCGGATCTACCGTCCTCAGGTACGTATAAATTGCACCCAGGTCCTCTTCCGTCATGCCTGCATACATCGTCCACGGCATAATGGTATTCTCGCCGCCTCTATCCACCGCCATCGTTTGCATTTCCACTGCGGCAAACCGCTTGAAGCGCTCTACGAACTGCGCCTTCGTCCACGTCCCAATTCCCGTCTCCACATCCGGCGTAATATTGGCAGAAACCACCGTCCGGTTCTGCGGCATTGGAAACACGAACCCGCCCGCAAACGCCATTCCCGGCACCGGTTCCCCTTTTACATTTTGTGTATGGCACTCTGAGCACCCGGAAATCGTGGTCATATACGCCCCATACGCCAGTGTATCAGCCGGCTCCTGACGGACCTGCGGCGTATAAGGTTGAGGAATTGTTCGCACGATCAAATTCATCGGGAAATTCAACGACGACTTCTGAGGCGTATGCTCCACCGGTGCCAGCGTGCGCAAATAAGCCACAATCGAATACACATCCTCTTGCGACATCTGACCGTAACTGGGATACGGCATCAGCGGAAAAATCGCCTTCCCGTCTTTTGTCACCCCCGTAGTAATCAACCGCACAACCTCTCCGTCTGTCCACGTCCCTATTCCTGCAGGCGTTATATTCTGCGCATATAACGTTCCCGGAAACCCCATCTCTTCGCCAAACCGCTCCCCACCCTGCCCCTCGGTCCCAACCACAATCGGTCCGGAATAATACTCCCAATTCCTCGCAGAATGGCAATCAATACAAATGGTAACATGGTTGGCCAGATACCGTCCACGCGCAACTCTTTCTGACGTGACTTCAATTTGAACATCCGGAGCCGATCCTCCATTGGGGAAACACGATATTAAATAGACCAGTCCGCCCCCCACAGCCAGAATCAGCACAACGCAGATCAGCCCAAAAACCTTTTTCATCACGGCCATTCCCTCCCAATGTATATATCAAACCTGGGGGATCATTCCACACGGGTCGATAAGGAGCAACCATTCCGTTCAAACAGCCCAACCGGCTACACCCAGAGTGTCAAACCAAACAGAGCTACTCATCCATCCCCGTTGAATCCGGATTCGGCGGCATACCAGACTTCCCTTCCTGTATATGATTGAAAAACCGCTGCGTAGGATAAGCGAAATCTATCTCCTTATACGCCGCAAATGCAGTCAGAATATCTTCCCAGATCGCCTGCTCAGTGCCCCGGCGCCTCCGGGGATCGCACAGGTAACGAACCGTCAACAAAACGCCACTGTCTTTCACGCTGGTATAAACCGTTGGCGTCAGATTCGTATAAAAAATCATAAATTTACGCGCTGCCGAACGGATCTGACGCTGCGCGAACTCGCTCAGATTTTCCGACCGCTCTACTGCGATTGCCTGTAAAATTTCTTTCGCTTTTTTCCAATCGCTCTCGAACGTAATCAGAACGGGCACTTCATTCCAGATATATTGAAACGCAGACGTATAATTGGCCAGCGCCTCGCCGAACACCTTCCCGTTAGGCACGTGGATGATCCGGCCTGTACTTTGATCCGCATCCACCCAATTGCCAATTTCCAGCATCGTGAACTGAAAAATTCTTTGATCGATCACGTCTCCCGCATGCGACCCAATCTGGATGCGGTCTCCCACATCGAACGGACGACGCCAGAGAATAAATGCCCATCCGGCCAGGTTCACCACGGGTTCACGCAATGCAATGGCCAGACCGGCGGACAGTAACCCCAGATAAATCGACAGCGAGTGAAACCCCTCCAACCAGAGTCGTCCTACCAGCAACACGCCCAGCACAGAAACGGTATACGTAATGGTCTTCCGCAAACGGTACTGTACTCGAACATCTTCGGTCTGCCTGGATGCGATATTCAGCGCCACCCTGTGCAGGAGTCCCAACCCCAGGATCAGAACCAGAGAAATCAAAAGCTTTGACTGCAATTCGGGCGACACACCCAGCGCCTGCTCCAACCATGCGAATACCGTATCAAAAATCAATTTTCGGCCTCCAATGGAGAACCTTCTGTTGAATCACTCACTCAACGCTTCCCACTGCCCCGTGCCTGCGAAAGCCATAGCCGCACAAAGTGACGCTTTCGTTCTAGCTCAGGATAATCCACAAACTCAGTTCGGTTGTGCAGCACCCAGTGATTGTTCGTAAACAACAACTGCCCACGTTCCACCCGAAATTCCGCCCGTAACTCTCGCCGCTGTAAAATCTCCTGCATTATATCCAGTGCCTGCACCTGATCCGGCGTAAGGGGTCGATTCGCTTTCTGGTGTCCTACCTCAATATACAAACGAATAAACCGACACAACAACTCGCCTCCGTCCCACCCAAAAACCGGAAACTCGGAAACCTCTTCACCCCCACCCAGTCCACGTCGATCGAACAAAAATGGCCGATACAGCGTCTCCAGCACATTCCGATGATGTTCCAGCAACTCATTATGCACCGAATACACGCTAATCAACTGACTGATCCCACCCGCCTTTGCAGGATGCATACACAACAAAGCGACAATCTCCGGAACAACCGCACTGCGCGCATTATCCGTATGAAACGTCAACTCCCGGTTCGTCTCCGCATACCGAGCTCCCTGGTTCACATCCTTCCCCGCATCCCGCACATCAAACATCACAGATCCACCCGCACTCTGCTCGAACGGAGGTCCAATCAACTGCCCCAGCAGCCAGAACATCAACCGCGCCTCATCCGGCGTGTACCGCTCCACCGGCAACCGATCTACCACCGCGAACCCGTGCCCAGAATCCAGAGCCTCTGCAACCGGTGCCATAACCTCCCGCAGGGCCGGATGGTCATATTCAGAAATAGAGAACGACTCCATCGGTGCTGACGCGCTCCTGAAATCCGCCACCGCCCGATCCAGTAAGTCCACACATCGATCCGGCAGTGACACGGAACACGTGGACACGTCCAGCGTATCTCGCCAGGCCTGTTCACCTGTAATTGTCCGATCCAGCAAGAAAAACTCCTTTTATGAAACGACCTTGTGGTCTTCCAATAACGTATCCAGAACCGTCAACTGCACGGCCACCCGCTTCTCCAGCGGCCAATCCGACGGCGTCTCAGACGTCACCACGTGATCTGAATGGAATGCGTACGTAAACGACGTCAATCCCTTTGTACCCCACGCCGGGTCCACCTGAAACACCCCATCAGAAATCGACAAATCATTATCTGAAGTCTCTCCATTAATCTCACCCATTTCTCGAACCCGGTTCACAATTTCCGGCCCCACCCATTGCTCGTCTCTCCGCCCTTCATACATATAAAATCCCGTCGCTTCCCAATCCTCATGAAAATCTGCAACAAACGCAAAACGCCGCTCATTCAGTGCCTGCTTCACAAACTGCACCTCGGGCGACGCTTCCTTTTCAAACTGGCGATTCAGATCTATCCCGGCAGTCGTCTCCCGCCGGTTGGCCGCATACCCGGTGGGATTGATACACGGGAGAATCAAAAAAGAAAAATGCTCCAGCAATGGCCCCAGATCCCGCCGCAAAAAAGCCTGCACCGCTTCAGGCCCGGCCGGTTCGTCTCCGTGGATGCCCGCGCAAATCAGTACCGGAATCCGGTCCGCATCTCCCAGGTGAATGCTATATAGTGGATATCCATCTACCTCT
>JAQCGA010000366.1 GCA_027619145.1 bacterium
TGGCGGGTTTTCAGGTCGTGTTGTGGAGAGAAATAAATGTATCGTCCGTCGAAGACGGCACCAAAAAATCCGGTGGTGTCCAGGCCGTCGGTTATACCGGCGTCATAAGCATCGAAGTGGTCGAGTTCTTCGTTGTGGGCCCACTGTGAGACAATGGGCTGAAGGGTTTCTGCGCGGGGTTCGTCTGGTTCAACCCAGGCTTCTACGGTGATGGCGTTTGTCATGTTGAGGGCCGCTGGCGCTGTGTTTCCGGTGGCGTCGCTGGGGTTGTCCGGGTCGTGAATGACAAGGCGATAGGTGGAATCCCAAACAGGTTCGGAAGATGGTGTTGTATTGTTGCGCAGACAAAGAAGGGTTTTGTCCGAAGCGGAGAGATGGGGAAGGCGTACCCAGGCGCGTATTGTGCCCTGCTGGGGATCGTAGGTTTCAAGTTCGAGTGGATATGGTGTCTGGCTGTCTGGGGCGAAGAAATTCAGGTCTCTTCCGTCCAGATGAGCAACGGCACCGCCGTGGTCCACGTGTTTTAACTTTTCGTGGGTGAGGGCAACAAGGAGTGGAAAGTGGGTGAGTGTTTCGCCGGCTACAGGGTCGATGGCGAGTTTGATTTGAAGCATGGGTGTTTCCTTTTGTGTGGGTGAGATTTGGCGTGAAGGTTGGATATTATACATCCGAATGTTATATTATTCAATGGTCAATTGAATGCTGCATTGTAGATATCAGGAGTTCAGGGGTTTCCCTCTGGCCGAGGGCCTGTCCAAAACGCCAGATCAGAACATGGAGCGCGGCACGCCGTGCTCTTCAGGGGAGGATATATGGGAATTTCGAAGATTCATCACCACGGGTTCACGGTGTCCAACCTGGACCAGTCTATTTCGTTTTACCGGGAGTTGCTGGGGCTGGAACTGGTGCGGGTGTCAGACCGTTCGAATCTCCCATCGTACGACCGTATCCTGGGATATGAGAATGTGCATTTGAAGATTGCAATTTTACAGCATCCAGAAAACGCATTCATTTTGGAACTGGTGCAGTATCTTCATCCTCAAGTAGAGCCGCGCATTCAGGAGAATCGGTTTTTGGGCGCGTCTCATCTGGCATTTGAGGTGGAAGATGTGGATGCGATGTACGGAACGTTGAAGGATGCAGGGTTCGGTGCGATCAATCCACCGACAGATGTGGAACGAGACGGGAAGGTTGTGGCCCGCGCAATGTATGCGCTGGATCCAGATGGGATTAGTATTGAGATGTTTCAGGAATACGAAGATGTGGTGAGCCAGTGAACGATGTAGATGAGGGGGGAACGTATGCGGATTTTAGGAAATCTGTTTGAGAAAAACCAGGCCTGGGCAGAGCACATCCATGCGGAGGATCCTTCGTTTTTCCAGCAACTGGCGCAGTCTCAGTCTCCGGAGTACCTGTGGATTGGGTGCGCGGACAGTCGGGTACCGGCCAATGAGATTGTGGGATTGATGCCTGGTGAGTTGTTTGTGCACCGCAACATTGCAAATCTGGTGATACATACAGATATGAATTGTTTGTCTGTGATTCAGTTTGCGGTGGAGGTATTGAAGGTCAAACATATTATTGTATGTGGGCATTATGGGTGTGGTGGCGTGCGTATGGCAATGGAGAATACTACGCTGGGGGTAATTGATAACTGGTTGTTGCATATTAAGGATGTATACGTGCGGCACGAAGATGTGCTGGAGGTTCTGGAAGGTGAAACGGAACGGTTGAACAGGCTGTGCGAACTGAATGTGATTGAACAAGTGCATCACGTGTGCCATACACCGATTGTGCAGAAGGCCTGGCAACTGGGCCAGGAGCTTTCCGTGCACGGGTGGATTTATGGGATGGAAGATGGACGCCTGCAAGATTTGCAGGTGACGATTGAGAAAGAGAGCGAGATTTCTTCCATTTATCGGTACGCGGTTTCGCAGCAGGGGTAAGAGAGATGCGATTCAAAATAGAAAAGGAGTGCCGCAGAAAAGCGGTACTCCTTTTTTGTCATGTGGGAACGAAAGTTTATCGAGGTTCGTACGTGTCTGAGCCTTTTTCCGGGAGGGGTACTGCCCAGATGTTGCGGTAGGCGACCAGGTCTTTGTGGTCTTGCAGGCGGAGGGGTCCTGAAGCGACGATGTCCATGTTGGAGGCGGAGCCGGTGGGACCCAGGAGTTGTACATTGTTCTGTGCAACGATGCCGTTCAGCAAGACTGTGGCACGCGGATTTTCGACCATTTCTCCGGTAGCGCTGAGGCGCGGTGCTCGGAAGAAGATGTCGTAGGCCTGCCATTCGAGTGCGGGTTTACAGGCATTTGCAAGGGGTGCAAACTGGTCGTAAAATGCGCCGCAGTCGCCTTTGCCGGGGATGTTGATGCCGGAGGAGTCCAGGACCTGGATTTCGTAGATGCCGTGGAGGAATATGCCGCTGTTGCCTTTGGCCTGTCCGGTGGCTTCGGGCATGTCTGGACAGCGGAATTCGATGTGTAAGTAGAAGTCGGTGAAGGATTCGTTGCTGACGATGTCGCCGGTTCTGGATACGACGTGGAGGATGCCCTGGTCAACTTTCCATTCGGGAGTGCCGCCGCCGCGTTTGGACCAGTTGCTGAGGTCTTTGCCGTTGAAGAGGACGGTGGCGTCTTTCGGTGGTGAAGCTTGTAGCGTGTTCATGGCGTTTCTCCTTGTAAGAAGTCCAGAAAGATGGGGTGGAAAAGGTCGGGCCGTTCAAGCATAGGGGTGTGGCCCGCGCCGGGCAGGATGTGCAGGATGCTGTTGGGAATGGCGTTCTGGATACGCCTTCCGTCTTCAGGGGTGCGTCCGGTATCTTTTTCGCCCTGGACGATCAGGGTAGGAACGTGGATGTTTTTTATGGATTCCAGAAAGTTGAGTGAGGCGGAGGACCGGGTGCTCTGGACCATGGCATTGCGACTGGCACCCATTGCGGCGTCTACGTGGCTTTCCCAATTGGCGGGTGGGAGGGCAAAAAATCCTTTGACGGCATTTTCAAAGAAGCTGCGATTCCATTCCATGGTTTCCATGAGGTCCGCTTTTTCCTGTGCGGCGGCCGGATTGGGCACGTATGCCCCGGCGCTGACGAGGGCGAGTTTGTTGAGGCGGTTTCCGTACCGGGTGGCGAAGCTCTGGCAGACGACGCTGCCCATGGAGTTTCCGACCAGAGTAAATTGTTTCAGCCCCATGCCGTCTGCAAAGGTCAGGAGGTCGTTGGCGAAGCCGGGGATGCTGTACGGACCTTTGGGTTTGTCTGAGTTTCCAAAACCCCGCAGGTCCAGGGCATATCCCCGGAAGCGATCTGGAAGCTGTTCGAGGGTGGGCTCCCAGAAGCGGGAGGATTGGCAGAAACCATGGAGGAAGACAATGGCTTCCGGGCCGGTACCTCTGGTGAGGTAGTGCAGGTTAACGCCGTTGATGGAAGCGAAGGGCATGGGGTTTTCTTTCTGAGGGAAGAGGTTTGGGAGGTGGTGGGTAGCGCGGAGGTTTACCTCTGCACTATGTTGGTCAGGTCCGTGCGTGGTGCGATTCAGCGGGTGCCTGGTATTCGACTTTGAGGTGCGGGGTTTCCAGGCGTTTGTTGTTTTCCTGGCGCGAGGTGAGGCAGCTTTCCAGGGCGCCGCTGACGATGAGGGTGCGTTCGGCCGGGAAAGGTGCCTTGCCGGTCATGATCATTTCTTCAATTTTGCTGACGAAGGAGGCGGAATAGGTGACGTTGGGAACTGGGGTGACGAAGAATTGTGTGGAGAGTGGGTTGGGCTCCCCTTTCAACCGGGCAGCGAAACAGGTGTCTTTGAGAGCGCCGGGTAAGATGAGCATGGTGGCAACCAGGCCGTCGTTGTATTCAATGATGTAGGCCGATGGTTTTTCAACCAGTCGGAAGAGTTCGCCGCTGCCAATGAGGTCTATGGTGCGGCCATCTTCTTCAGGCAGGCCCAGTGGACTGTCACTTCGGGAGAGAGCGGAGGCCAGTAGATCCATGTCCCAAAGGCCGTTTTCTCCGGCTTTCCAAACGGCGTCCCCGTCCAGGAGTTGTGTGGCTTTGACACCGGTCTCTCCACCTTTGCGACGTTCTACCATGCATTGCATGGCTTCCAGGACGTGGTAATCCATGATGTCTGAACCGCCAATGCCGACGATGAGGGCGCTTTCTATTTCACACTCCAGTGGTAGTTCCAGGTCTGGCAAACGCCAGGTGACAGGGAGGGAAGAGCCTGCCAGGAGTGGGAAGTCCAGGCGGTGTCCATCGTCTACCATTTCTCTGGCTTTTTCGAAGCTGTAGGAGAGGTGTTTGTCGTTGTACACGGGCACGGTGCGGCCGTCCTGTTCGAAGACTTCGACGCATTGTTTGAAGAATTCGTAGCGGGGGTAGAGCTTCTGGTGTTTTTCGTTGATCGGGTACTCGCCGTGTTCGCCAATGATGAGGATGGCATCTACGGCGAGTTTTCCAGTGCCACAACGCAGGGTTTCTGCAATGGTGGGATAGACTTCGAATCCGAATTCACGCGCACGGTCCGTGCTCTGGTCTCCTTCTGGGTGCTGGTCCACGTAAAGGGAGACGACTTTTGCATTGGGGCGATGCCAGCGGCCTTCGCGAGGGTAGCCTACAAGAAAGCGGTCTACGAAGTGCTGGGCGTGTGAGAGATACCTGTATATGGTGGTGATCACGGCGATGCGTTTGGGCGAGTCGGACGACATGGCGGGAAGGCTCCCTTTCTCAAAAAATTTCGAAATTCGGTTCGGTGGAAGACCCCGGCGACGGTGCTCCGGGTACGCCAGGGGGCTTTGAGATTGCGGCGGTGGTCCTGTCCTCTACGTTTGCG
>JAQCGA010000367.1 GCA_027619145.1 bacterium
CCTGAGGGGCGGAATAGAGTTCTCAAATCTTGATAACCATTGATTTTTTGGATTTCAATTATTTTAATTGTTTTCTATTAAACTGAAAATATTATCTTGACACCTGCTCTTTTGTATAGTATAATTGGAATGTAGGTTAGAATTGAATCCTGCCGAATCAGAATGGAACACTTTCAGCAAGGAGGGCAGAGATGTCGGATACAGTAATACAGTCCAATGGAGTCCGTTGCGCGTCTGTGCTGGACCATCTGAGCGAAGAATTCCAGCAGGTTGTGGAACGGATTCAAGGTGAACTCAGCGAACTGTCGCTGGGCGGTTTGGAGCCAGAGGTGATGGCTTCCGTAGATGCAGCGGAGCAAACCGTGGACGCACTTGCTCTGGACCTGCAGCAGGGCCAGGGAGACCGGGACGCGTGGAAGCGGGCGCTGTTTGCATATGAGGCTGCGTGGCATCAGGTGGTTCAAAGCCTGGGCGAACGGCGGAATTGAGCTTGTGTCAGGTTGTTCGAAATGAGTGGAAGAGTAGATAACAGTAACGGGTAATGGATTTTTTCACCCGGTAATAAGGCCAACCTATCATTGCCGGGTTTCGCTTACGAGAAGGAGAGATGACAATGGCCAGGACCCAGGAAGAAGTGAAGAGGCAGATTGCTGAGGCTGAGGGATTTCCTGTTGAAAAAATGGATGAATTTGTTGCCTTTATTAAAAATGAACCTTATATCACGTCCTCCGGTTTGCAATTTAAGATGCACCAGCAGTACAAAGCTGGGAAGTTTGCCGTGCAGGGTGTGATCCCCACTCCAGAAGAATACATGCTGATTCGGCGGATGATGGGGCTGAAAGAAGAGGAACCGCTTGTGGTTGTCCGCGGTGAGGTCTGGGTGGAAGGTTTCGAGAAGTCGTTTATGGACTATGGCACGGCCACACCGAACAATTTGAGTGGGTTTATTAAATTTTCTGATTATCCGCTGGAAATGGCAACCCGGCGGGCAACCAACCGGGCGATGAGGTTGGCAACGGCGACAGGGATGTGCTCGGTAGATGAAATGAAGGAGCCGGCCACACCGGTTGAAGATCGTCGCCCGCTGCCGCCTGCATCGAAAGAGCAGGTAGAGCTCATTCGGAATCTGGGGCGGAACCACCTGTTGCCGGAAGAAACGCGGATGGAAGTAGAAACGTTTCTCGAAGAAGCGCCGGATCGGCGCCAGGCATCCGGAATGATCGATCGGTTGAAATCGACGCTGGATGCCCAGCGAAAAGGGGCGCGCCAGGCAGACCCGGTCGAAGTAGGTTCTCAATAGGTCTCAAACCACTGCGAGTCGTGCGAACTGTTCTTTAATTCTTGGGGGAGAGGGGAAGAGCGGAAGCATGGCTGGCAGGCGAAAGGAGCTGATTTCCAATACGGAAATCAGCTCCTTTTTCGGTTATGGGAAACTCAGGCTGGAGATTGTACAATGTCTTCGAAGTTTTTGCCCGTCTCCACAAATTGTAGAAAGCAGGTTTGCTATGGAATCTGGGTCCGGACCCAGGAAATAGAATATGGCATTTGTTATAATAAGCAAAATTTATTATAATTATTTTTAGTATATTGTTTTCAAATGATAGATTTAATACGTTCTCGGGTCGTCGGGATGCGCATTTTAAGGGTGATTAGAGTTCCGAATCTTTCAAGAATGGGCGATGTGCGTATGGACTTGAGCCAGCTCAGAGGTTTCCTGGAGACCGCCCGGGAAAAGAGTTTTACGCGGGCAGCGGAAAAGCTGTTTTTAACGCAACCTGCGGTGAGTTTGCAGATTAAAGCGCTGGAAGAAGAGCTGGGTGAGCGGTTGTTTGAGCGCCGGGGGAAGCAGGTGTTGCTAACGGAAGCGGGGCGGTTGTTATTTGTGCGGGCAGAAGAGATCCTGGAGAAAACCGAGCAGGCGCGACAGGATCTAACGGCGTTACGGGAATTGCGAACGGGTCGCTTGTGTATTGGCACAAGCGATACAAATTGTGCATATGTTTTGCCGCCGGCGGTGAAGGCGTTTCGGAGGGTCCACCCGGGTGTGGAGATTCGTTTGACGGATCGTATGTCGCCAGAAGTGGTGCGTCTGGTGCTGGAGGGCGGTGTAGATTTTGGGCTTGCGACGCTTCCGGTGTCCGAGCCCCGGGTGCAGGCCAGTCCTTTATTTTTGCGGGAGGACGTTGCCATTTGTCATCCGGAGCATCCGCTGGCACGGGCAGGTCGCGTGTCGGTTGCGGATTTGGGTGGCCATACGATGCTGGCACTGGAGCAAGGAAGTACGAGCCGGGGGTTAATGGACCGGTTGTTCGCAGAGGTGGGCGTGGTTGCAACGGTATCGATGGAGTTGGGCAGTATTGAGGTGATGAAGCGTTTTGTGGAGATCGGTCTGGGAATTGCGCTGGTGCCTGAAGTGGCGGTGCGGGAAGAGGTTCAGGCCGGACGGCTCTGTGCGCTTCGGGTAGAAGGGTTGCCTGCACGGCAGGTAGGAATTGTGCAGCGGGCAGGGGGCCGTTTGTCGGTTGCGGCGCATACGTTTCTGGGGTATTTGAAAGATCACCTTGCAGAATTGGGTTTACAGCGGCTGGATGTGGAGGAAGACAGTGGCGTATCAAAGTAAGCTGGAAATGCCTCTGGCCGATGTCAAACATTTTGTGGCTCAGGAATATGGGGTACAGGCGGAGGTTGTTTGCGTGCGTGCTGGATATATGAGCACAACGCTTCGCCTGGATTCTGGAAGAGAGAAATACGTTTTGAAGGTTCTCTCATTGGAAGAGGGTTGTTCAGAGCGGCTTGGTTTTTGGGAGCGATTGAATCAGAGGTTTGAGAGAAGCGGGATTCCTGTGCCGGGTCTGGTTCAGACGTGTGGTGGGGATGGATATGTGACCTGGGAAAACAACGGTTTTCAGCTCTGGCGTTTTGTTGAGGGCAATGTGTTTTTGCCTGGCAACAGAGGACAGCTTCGCGCAGCAGGTTCAATGCTGGGGCGGATGCATCGGGCTGGAGATGAACTGGTAAAGCGTGTTGATTCTATTGCTATGTGGGTGGCGGAGATCGCAGAATTAGAAAAAACCTGGCTGGATCTGGAGGCGATGGGTGGACCGCCGGAGATGTTGGAGGATCTGGCGGTGTTTCGGGAATGCCTGGCCGGGGTTCGCAACGTTGTCGTGGAAGGGTTGCCGGTTTCGATCATTCATGGAGATTATCGGGCGCAGAATTTATTGTACTGCGATGAGGACGTTGTTGCTGTTCTGGATCTGGATGCGGCGCAGTGTGGTATGCGTTTGTTCGACCTGGCCTATGGCTGTATGTTTTTTCAGGCGGTCATTGCAGCGCGTCCTTTGACGGTTGAAGAAATAGCGGTTCTTGTTTGTGCATATGACCGGGAAGCAGGGTTGACAGACGGAGAGCGGGCCGCTTTGCCGGGATTTTTGCTTCTGGCGCTGTTAAAAGGAATGACGCTGTGGATGCGAATTGGGTACCTGGACCGAGTGAATGATCAGGCGCTGGCATGGCTGGATGCTTATCGGCCTTTGCTGGGATGGATCGCCCGGGAAGGGGAGGGGTTTGCGTCTCGTGTGCAGGTGAAGAAAGAGTAGGCGTCAGGTCTATTGGGTCGCAATGGGCTAATGCTTGTGTTTTAGCGAGGTTTTGTTTATTATTTACGGCGTTTTGCGGCATTTTTTAGATTTTGATCTGGAGGTCTTTTGTGAAGTATCTACCTGGATACGGAGCGGTCATTTTGATCGGGGTGATGTTTGCCGCCGGGCAGGTACCGGCTGAAAACCTGGGGCCGCAAGAGGTGGCTCGGGTGATGGCGCTCTACGAAGAAGCGATGGCGCTGCTGGAAGAGGATCAGCTGGATCTGGCCTTGCAGCGGTTTCAGGAAGCGCTGGAGATCGATAAAGAGCATGTGCTTTCTTCTGTAGGGATGGGCCATGTGTACTTGCAGAAAAGCGACCTGGATGCAGCAGAGAATGCTTTTCGGGCGGCACTGAAGAAAGACAAGAAATATGCGCCTGCCTTGAATGGCATGGGGCTGGTCTATCGGGAGCGGCCCAAGGAGTTGCGAAGGGCCATTCGGTATTTCCGGGATGCGGTTCGGGCAGATAAGGCGTCTGCGGAAGCACAGTACAATCTGGCGCAGACCTACCAGCGTTTTGGCAGCAGCGAGACCCTGAAGGCCTACCGTGAAGTGCTTAAGATCGATCCACGGCATCCGGATGCATTGTTCCAGATTGGGCGGATTTATGAACTGGATGGGAAGCTGGAAGATGCGGAGCAGGCGCTGCGGAAACAGGTGGCTGTTGATGCGAACCATTACGAAGCGTGGCTTCATCTGGGGATTGTGCTGAAGCGAATGAATCAGATTGCTGAAGCGGTGGAAGTTCTGGAGCGGGTTGTTGGGCAGTCCAATCCGTTCCAGCGGCGGTCTGTGCTGGAACTGGCCGATGTGTTCCAACAGGGCCGAGAGTACGACCGGTCACAGGCACTTTTTGAACGGTATATCCATAGTCTGGAGCCTTCCGAGCAGATGTTGTATTACGATTTGAGTCTGGTGGCCAGCGGAGATATGGTGGACAAGCTCAAAGGGGCTCCGCTGGAGCAGGTCAAAGAGGTTGCAGAGAAGTTCTGGGCTTCGCTGGATCCAGCGCCGGTGACTGCGGCAAACGAACGGCTGATTGAGCATTTTCGGCGTGTGGCTGTGGCCAGTGAACATATGGGAATGTATAAGAAGCCGTGGGATGACCGGGGTGAGGTGTATATCCGGTACGGCGAACCGGACCATGTAAGCAGGTCTGGGGATATTCGGTTTGAGA
>JAQCGA010000368.1 GCA_027619145.1 bacterium
CTATAAATTTTCATAACGCCCTCCTTAAATTGAGATTTATCAGTCAGAATGTTGCAGAAATGATACTGTAGTCTTTTACCAAACTATTCTCATCAAAAGTGATCAGCAGATCAAATGACTTTGTTGTCGTAGTAGAAAGAGCTTTACTTCCTCCCCACAGAATCAAAGAACCACCTCCTGAACCCTCAATCGTTTGAAAGGACATACGGTTATAGTTCCAGACCTCCTTACCGTTTTTATTCATAGTGATAAGATTTGGTGAGCCTAAGAGTTCTAGGATTTCAGCCTGTGTTGTCTTACCCTTTGTAATATGCTTTTTTACTACACCTGTTGTTAGGTTGCTGCTTTTTGTGGGTTCTTGTTTGGGCAGGAAAGAACAGGAGGCAAGCAAAAAAATAGATAACAAGACCAGCCATACTTTTTTCATTGAAGTCTTCCTTCACGAGAATGCCTTGAATTTTCTGCAAAAAGAAACAGCGTAACCCATCTTCCTGAGGTCCGCAAAAACCGCAACGCCCCAAGTGGGCACAGGAAGGAGCCACGCCATAGGAAAAGATAGCACCCAATGATACGTTGCGTAAGAGGTTCCGCGCGTTCATCGACAGACTCCAAGATCTTGAAAACGCTAAAGAAGCGTTGACAAAGCCGGTACAGCATTCGTGTTGGTATAGAGGATGTCATCCCAAAAAGAGGACGGGCATTTGCTCTGCGCCTGACCGAAAGAACAAGAGCCATCATCGGACAAAACAGGGCCTTTTGCATCTCCACTCTCCTCTGTAGTATCATTGAGCGGGTAAACTGCCTCCTGTTGCGTATTCCGGTGAAGTCGGCCACCCAGTCCGGAGGAAGTCGGCCGTCTGGTCCAGAATCCGCATCCCGTAGAAATATCAACTGGCAAACTGAAATCCCCTATTCTGTAGAACATTTTTTGCATTTTCATCTACTGGCGTATATCCACTTTCCAACATCGACTTGATGTACACCTTGTTGTAGACAAACGGGAAAATCAACCACGATATTCCAAAGGTCAGAAACGCAAGAATAAGCATTATGATTGTCCACTTAAGATCTCCTCGCAGCAACGGAACGAATAGCCCGAACAGTAAGGTCGTCCAGGAGAAACCGAGCTTCGTTTGTTTTGTTACGCCCGACTGCGAGTGTCTGAACGTGATCAACATTTTCTTACCTCCTTATGGTGAACGATATCTCTCGATGGTTTATCTTTTCAAGTCCCCAGGATTTCCGTTTTTCTACACCCGGTCCATATCGTTTTCCTATCTGTATCCTGGCTCTAAAGCGATCCCTGTTTGAGCATCACAGTTGTTGCAAAAGAACCTGACTACATTCGTGCCCAGAACCCTTGACGAAGATAGTGTGAGCGTCACCGATCCACCATCACCCGCGAGAACAAGTGTGAACTGAGCATCCGTGACCATATTGGGATGGGAGGCAGTGATGATGCGAGTTCCCTTTTCAGCGGAAAACGACTTCGTCTCTCCGAAATTCAATACAAATTTAGGGGACCCATCGGTTTTGATCTGGATTCCATTCACGGGTATTCCATCAAGACTGACCTGATTATTGACACTAACAGTATAAAAATTTGTCATAGCGTTGGGGTTGTCTTCCGAATCGCAGCCGGTTAAAAAAAACAGGCCGGCAAAAATGAATGGCATTCGCAATAGTGTCGAAAATCGCCAAAGCATGGGGGAACCCTTTCTCCGGAAGTTATTCAGTTTGCCATTTTACCAAAATTGCTTGCCAGAAGCAGGAAGTCGTTGAAATCCACATCCTGATCCCCATCCAGATCACCCAGCAAACCTGGAGATGGTGGTGTTGAACTGCTGGCGGCGGATGTCCACGAATTCCGTCCATTTCTGTCCTTTACCGTAATCTGTCCATTCCCCTGGGTGTCCGCCGTAACGTCAACCACCCGCTCTCCCGATTGATTGGTTACTCGCAAAGAGCCGTTTCCCGATTCATTGATCCCGATTCCGGCGCCGTAGCTTCGCCCCGCGTTCAAGACGCCCAGTAATCCATTTCCACTGTCATCAATCCCCAAAACGCTTCCTCCGCTGTTCCTTGCATTGACGACGCCCAGAACGCCATCCCCCGCCTCATCAACCTCCAGATCCGCAACCAGAACCCCATCCGAATTCGCCACTCCAAGAAGTCCGTTCGCATTTTCATCCGCTTCCAGAACGCCTACAATGGTCCCTTCAGCATTTAGTACCCGAACACTGCCGTGGCCTCTTTCCGTCACAGCAACGCCTGCCACCAGCGCTCCTCGAGCATTGGTGACGGCCACAATTCCATCTCCAGCTGCGTCAGCCCCGATCACGCAAACCACATTACCTCTCGAATTGACAATTTGCAGTTCCTGCGCCTGCAAGACCCCAAAACTTTGCTTTCTTGCAACCACAGGATCCTTGATTTCTTTTGCAAAGGACTGCATACCTGCATTCGGCTTCAAAGATTTTCCAAGCTGACGAAAAGACGCCAGGGGCGAAACCAGGATGGCTCCCAATTCACTGGGAATGTCGCCCGGTCTTGCCGCCATAGAAAAAACAGAGATGAGCATCAAGCCGAGAACCAGCGTCCAGATTTTATAGCGACGGTTTGCGTTACGCATCACCCGGGACTGCTTCTCCAGGCATTCGACTCTCCATTCCAGATTATCCATTTGTCTTCCTCCCGCTCCTAGGTTCACGCTTGCGAAAACGGTTTCCATGCATATTACCGCAGAAAATAATAGTTTCCAAATAAAACCAAAAAAAAACTGTCTCACTCTAAAGATGTTGTAACTCAATCCCACCGCAATTTTACCAGGTGCTCCGTAAGATCTTGAATAAGAATTTGAATGGACGATGGGAGTTGCTCAATCTCTTCAGATAGCGCTCCATCGCATTCCCATATTTCCAAAATCCTATCGGTATCCCAATGCTCATCCTGGCTCGGACTCTCGGCAATTCTCACTGGCTGCAATATAGTGGAATAATTGATTACCAGATTGTCTTCGTCTTCTGTCATTCCGCCTTCACTGTGAACCCGTACTTCTTCAGGGGAAAGTCCCCTGTTCCAGATTCTGACATCGTTCAATTTTCCGGGAAAGAACTGGCTCATTCCCCCGTAACTGGCACCAATATAGGCCGACGTGGCAAGCTTGACTTTTTCTTTAAAGGGAGTGCAGTTGACCAGATTCCCATCAACAAAAAGCTTCAATTCCCTCGAGTCCCATGTTCCGCACACATGATGCCATTCATTTATGGAAACCGAATCTTCACCCTCCATATACCACATCGGAGGGTTCACATCCCCCTGTTTCGCATGGCCGGAATGAATCGCTTTCGCAACACCGTTGCTCCCAAATAAGCCCCACCAGATTCCACTATACTGCCAGCTAAGCCAGCCAATATCCCGGCCCCGCCCCAGTGTCAACCAGTTCGACTTCCCAACCATCTCCGGGCCATACATGTGGATGATCTTGAACTCCCCACATCGACTTTTAGCCAGGATTCTTGCCTCAAATGTAAATTCATTCGCATTTATATCCAGTGGATGCGGGGTAACCAAGTAATCGCTTAGACCGTCAAATTCGAGAGCATCCGAAAAAGAGTCGCTCGACCTGCCCCTGCCGGATTTCAATTCTTGCCGGAGTCGATGAATGGTCGTCTGCAATCTAATAATATATTCCTTCACCGTCAGAGGCGTCTTGCTCCAATCCGATTCAGGTATAAAGTCCTGGTAAGCCATTTCATACTCACTGGGCTTGATTTCGCTCAACTTTTTTCCGCAGGTTGTTTCCCTGAACGCTCAAAACCGTAACCGTACGGTTCACCAGGGAAAGGGACTCTTTTCCGAGTGACAACAGCGCCTGGATAAAATATTCTGGCTTGATACCATTTTTCTTTAGATGGTCCTCCAGGTTGGCCGCTGTTCTATCGTACCCCGGTTTGGCGTTCAGATTAGAATCAAGGTAGCCCGCCCTGTTCAGCAAATCCTCATAAGAAACTTCGTATATCCGTGCAAGGGTTCTCATTCTGAAAGGGCTCGGAGCCTCATAACTGCCCTCTTCCATTTTTCTGACATATGTATGAGAAAGCTGGAATCTCTTATCTGCGGGGTACAATTCCTTGCTCCGCTTTGCAACATGCCGCATTGTAAGTTGTTGTTTTCCACGCAAATTTTTCAAGAAAATTCCAAGTGCCTTCATGACCTCAAACCCCGTGATAAAGTTCAGCCCTCCCCTCTAACGGCAGGAATTCATCTCCCCGTCTTTTAAGATACGAAAAATGATGCACTATTGGAAATAAAAGTTTCCACACTGCTCCAAGCGGACAATTCTGCAAACCAGTCTTTCTCCCGGCTCGGTTTCCCTATACCCATCTGGGAGAGAAACTGTTCTCTGGTATAAGAGAAAACGCTTCACACAATAAAACAATCAGAATTCTCAGTAAATCATTCATTTTTTTCACGCTTTTACGCCTATCAATACTTTAACGTGGCGTCGGAGTACTGATAAACGTAAAACTTCGTCGCTGCGTCCGAAGCCCGGAAACCAGGACAACCACCCTGCCCCGCCTCTCCTTCCCCTCAACCCATTTTTCTTACTTGAACTCCCCTCGCCTTTCTATTACCTTTATTCCCATGTCAAACACCCTCGAAATTCAGCCTCTCGAACGCCCCGTTGATGCCGATGTAACCGTGCCCGGCTCCAAGAGTTATACCAACCGGGCTCTGCTTATTGCGGCACTGGCAAACGGCGAATCGAATTTGAACGGCGCTCTCTTCAGCGACGACACCC